>DATEDP010000149.1 GCA_035281585.1 bacterium | reverse complement strand
GGGGTCGAAGTAGGACAGGGCGATCCCGGTGGACGCCAACAGCAGGACCAGAAGGATGCCGAAACCTTGGCTCACAAGGCGATTATGGAGATTTTAGGAGAAGGCGGCAATGAGAATGTCATCCTGAGGAGCGAAGCGACGAAGGATCTGCGACTGCCCAAGGTAGATCATCCGGCTTGGGTGGTCGTAGATCCCTTGTGCCCGTAGTTTGGGTATTCGCTTCGCTCAGGATGACACTTCAGCCTGGACTACGTCCCCTCTTGCCAGCTGGCCAAATACCGCTCCTGCTCCGGCGTCAGGACGTCGATCTTGACGCCCAGGGCCTTGAGCTTGAGCCGGGAGATCTCCTGGTCGATGGGCTTGGGCACGTCGTAGACCCGCTGCTCCAGCTTGCCCTTGTTCTGCACCAGAAACTCGGCGCAGAGGGCCTGGTTGGCGAAGCTCATGTCCATGACCTGGCTGGGATGGCCCTCGGCGCTGGCCAAGTTGATCAGGCGGCCTTCGCCCAGCAGGTAAACCTTGCGGTTGCCGGGCAGGCTGTACTCGTCGACGAAGTCGCGGATGGTCCGCTTGCCCTTGGCCAGCTCCTCGAGGGCCGGGATGTCGATCTCGACGTTGAAGTGGCCGCTGTTGGCGACCACCGCTCCGTCTTTCATGACCTCGAAGTGCTCCTTGCGGATGACGCCCTTGTTGCCGGTGACGGTGACGAAGAAATCGCCCTCGGCGGCGGCTTCCTGCATGGTCGCGACCTTGAAGCCGTCCATCTGGGCCTCGAGCGCGCGAAGCGGGTCGACTTCGGTGACGGTGACCTTGGCGCCCATGCCGCGGGCCCTTTCGGCCAAGCCGCGGCCGCAGTAGCCGTAGCCGGCCACGACGAAGGTCGAGCCGGCAATGAGGCGGTTGGTCGCCCGCAAAATGCCGTCCAGCGTGGATTGGCCGGTGCCATAGCGGTTGTCGAAGAAGTGCTTGGTGTCGGCGTTGTTGACCGCGACGATCGGATACTTGAGGGCCTTGTCCCGGGCCATGCTCTTCAGCCGGATGACGCCGGTGGTGGTCTCCTCGGTGCCGCCGAGGATCTTGGGCAGCAAGTGGACCCGCTCGGTGTGGAGGAAGCTGACCAGGTCGGCGCCGTCGTCCATCGTGATGTCGGGCTCGATCTCCAACGCCTGCTCCAAGTGCTTATAGTAAACTTCCTTGTTTTCACCCTTGATCGCGAAGACCGGGATGCCGTGGTCGACGACCAGGGTCGCGGCCAAGTCGTCCTGGGTCGAAAGCGGGTTGCTGGCGCAGAGGGTCAGCTCGGCGCCGCCTTCCTTCAGGGTGACCATCAGGTTGCCGGTCTCGGTGGTGACGTGGAGGCAGGCCGCGATCTTCACGCCCTTGAGCGGCTTCTCCTTGTGGAAGCGCTCGCGGATTTGGCGGAGGACCGGCATGTCGCGCTCGGCCCACTCCATGCGGAGCTTGCCCTTGGCGCTTAAAGATTTGTCGCGGATGTCGGAGTTCATAAGTTCCTTTCGTGGCGGCGGGCGGAGGCAAGCCCCGCCCCTACGTAGGGGCGACCCTTGCGGTCGCCCACGGGCAGGGCTGTGTCAAAAATTCAAAACTTTCCGCAGCGCCTCGACCTTGTCGGTCTTTTCCCAATGGAAGTCGGGGTCGTTGCGGCCGAAGTGACCGTAAGAGGCGGTCTTGCGGTAGATCGGGCGGAGCAGGTTGAGCTCGCGGATGATGCCGGCCGGCTTCAATTGGAAGACCTCGCGGACCGCTTGGGTTAGCTTGTCGCCGGGGACCTCGCTGGTGCCGAAGGTGTTGACCATCACGCTGACCGGCTCGGGAAAGCCGATGGCGTAGGCGATCTGGACCTCGGCCCGCTTGGCGAGCTTGGCCGCGACGATGTTCTTGGCGACGTAGCGGGCCATGTAGCAGGCCGAGCGGTCGACCTTGCTGGGATCCTTGCCGCTGAAGGCGCCGCCGCCGTGGTGGCCCATGCCGCCGTAGGTGTCGACGATGATCTTGCGGCCGGTGAGACCGCAGTCGCCCTGGGGCCCGCCGATGACGAAGCGGCCGGTCGGATTGATCAAAAAGCGGGTACTCTTGTCGAGCAGGTCGGCCGGCAGGCATTTCTTGGCGATCTGCTCGATCAAGGCCTCTTCGATGGTCTTATGGTCGACCTCGGGCGCGTGCTGGGTGCTCATGACCACGGTGTCGATGCGGACCGGCTTGTCGTTTTGGTATTCGATGGTGACCTGGGATTTGCCGTCGGGCCGAAGCCAGGGCAAAGTGCCGTTCTTGCGCAGCTCGGCCAGCTTCATGGTGAGGCGGTGCGAGAAGTCGATCGGAGCGGGCATGAATTCCGGGGTCTCGTCGGTGGCGTAGCCGAACATCAGGCCCTGGTCGCCGGCGCCTTGCTCCTTGAAGAGGCCTTCGCCCTCGGTGACGCCCTGGGAAATGTCGGGCGATTGCTTGTCGATGGCGACCAGGACGCCGCAGGTCTCGTAGTCGAAGCCCTTGCGGCTGTCGTCATAGCCGATTTCCTTGATCGTCTTGCGGATGACCTCGGGGAAGTCGATCGAGGCGGTGGTGGTGATCTCGCCGGCCACCATGGCGAAGCCGGTCTTGACCAGGGTTTCGCAGGCGACCCGGGCCTTGGTGTCCTTGGTCAGGATGGCATCCAGGACAGCGTCGGAGATCTGGTCGGCAATTTTGTCGGGATGGCCTTCGGTCACCGATTCCGAAGAAAATAAATACTTGGAGTTGCTCATGAATTCGCCTCTTTCTGCGCGGCCATCGCGGCCGAACCAGGTTTGGAAAATTTGACGGATTTTCCTCAAATCGAGGCCGAACCTAGTCAAATCCTGAGAATTGTCAAGGTGATATGAGGCGTCAGCCTCATGTCACCCTGAGGACCCGAAGGGGCCGAAGGGCCTCTACCGACCAAGACAGTCGCAGATCCCTTGTGCCCGCAGTTTGGGTATTCGCTGCGCTCAGGATGACACGTGGTTGATGCGATCAATTATAGCGAATATTCCTTGAAGTGCTCCCCGAGCAGGTTGTGCAGCTCCCGCTTGACGTAGGCCATCATTTCGCTGGCCGTTTTCAGCAGGAGGGCCTTGTCGGCCAGGGCCCGGGCGGCCTTGAAGTCGACCGAGCGGATGATGCGCTTGGCCCGGGGCACCGAGAGGGCATTCATCGAGAGCTCGGTCAGGCCCAAGCCCAACAAAATGAGAATGTAGAGCGGCTCGCTGGCCATCTCGCCGCAGACCGAGACGTCGATTTGCTCGCGGTGGGCGGCATCGATGGTCTTCTCGAGCATCCGCAGCACCGCCGGGTGGAGCGGCCGGTAGAGATAGGCGACGTTCTCGTTCCCCCGATCGATGGCCAGGGTGTATTGGATCAAATCGTTGGTTCCGATGCTGAAGAAGTCGACTTCCCGGGCCAGCTCGTCGGCCACCATCACCGCCGAAGGCACCTCGATCATGATCCCGACCTTGACGTGGGGGTCGTAATCGACCTTGTCCTTCTCGAGGTCGTGCTTGACCTCCTCCAGAATCATCTTGGCCTTTCGCAATTCCTCGAGGTCGCTGATCATCGGCAGGAGGATCTTGAGCTTGCCGTAGACGCTGGCCCGAAACATGGCCCGAAGCTGGGTCTTGAAGAGGCCCTTCTCCTTGAAGCAGAAACGGATGGCCCGAAGCCCCAAGGCCGGATTGTCCTCGGGCTCATAGGTGCCGTGAGTCGGGACCTTGTCGCCGCCGATGTCGAGGGTTCGGATGGTGGCGTAGTTCGGATAAATCGATTTCAGCACCAGCTTGTAGTTCTCGAAATGCTCCTCCTCGGTCGGCGCCTGCTTGCGGTTGAGGAAGAGGAACTCGGTGCGGTAGAGGCCGACGCCCTCGGCGCCATGCTCCTTGATCGAGTGGATTTCCTCGACCAGCTCCATGTTGGCCGCCAGCCGGATCCGGTAACCGTCCCGGGTCTCGGCCGGGAGGTGGATGTCCTTGAGCAGGATCTTTTGCATGGCGTATTCGTGCTGGCGGCTGGTCTCGAACTCCTTCTCCTGCTTGGGCGTGGGATTGAGGATGACCTTGCCGGAGCCGCCGTCGACGATGATGCGGTCGCCGCTCTTGGCCCGGGCCACGATGCCGGTGCAGGCCACCACCGCCGGGATCTCGAGGGCCCGGGAGATGATCGCGGTGTGGCTGGTCTTGCCGCCGATCTCGGTGACGATGCCCTTGATCTTGAACTTGACGAGCTGGGCGGCCTCGGCCGGCGAGAGGTCGTGGGCCACGATGATCGCGTGGGTCGGGATGTTCTTGAAGAGGTCCTCGGACTTGCCGACCAGGTAGCTCAGGATCCGCTCGCCGATGTAGTCGAAGTCGCTGGTCCGCTCCCTAAAATGCTGCTCCTCGACGTTGGCGAAGACGCCTTTCAGCTTCTCGAGGTTCTTGTGGAGGGCCCATTCGGCGTTGATGTGCTCGCTCTTGATGGTTTGGACGATGTTCTGGCTGAGCATTTCGTCCTGCAGCATCAGGCTGTAGGCATCGAGAATGTGGATCTGCTCCTTGCCGTCGAACTTGCAAAGCTTGTCCTTGATTCGGTCGAGCTCGGAGCGGGCCTTGCCCAGCGCCTTTTGGAAGCGCTCGACTTCGTGGCCGATCTCCTTGTTGTTCACCCAATAGCGGGGCAGGGTGAGGCCGGACTTCTCGAGGACCCAGGCTTCGCCGATGCAAATGCCGGGAGAGGCCCCGATGCCGTCGAGGCCGCGGCTGCCGGTCGATTTCTTGTGTTTCTTCGGGTCTGGCTTCATTCGCCCTCGTTGAATTTGGCGGCGATCAAATTTTCGATGGACCTCATCGCATCGGCGGCGTCGGGCCCCTCGCAGCTCACCTTGATGCTGCTGCCGCAAGCCGCGGCCAAAGTCAGCACGCCCATGATGCTCTTGCCGTTGGCAATGGTCCGGTCCTTGGTGATCTTGACGTCGCTCGAAAAGCGATTGGCGGTCTTGACCAGCAAGGCGGCGGCCCGGGCATGCAGGCCCAGCTTGTTTTGAATCAGCAGTTCTTTTTCAAGCAGCATGGCTCTCTCTTCAGGGATAGGTTCGAATGTTGTCGGAGCCGTAATGCTTGAGGAACTCGGCGGCTTCCGCGGGGTTCTTTTCGAAATGGGACGTCGCGGCCTTGAGGACCATCGGCAGATTGATCCCGGTCACCACCGCGACCCGCCCTTGATCGAGCAAGTCGCGACAGAGGTTGGTCGGAGTGGCCCCGAAAATGTCGGTCAGGATCAGCACTCCCTCCTCGTCGTCGAAACCGTGCACCGCTTCGGAGATGCGATCCTGGCTGGTTTTGGTCGAGCGGTCGTTCTCGACCTCGACCACCGTCATCGGGATCTTCTCCTTGAGAATCTCCTCGACGGCGCGAAGCATCTCTCGCCCGATGCCGACATGGGTGACAATGACAAGGCCTAGCATAACTATCCTTTGGCGGCGTCCCGGTGCTCCCAGCGGACTTCCCAGCGGCGGTCTTTCAGACCTTTCTTCACCGCTTCCACGATGGCCACCGAACGGTGGCAGCCTCCGGTGCAGCCGAAGGCCACCGTCAATTGCGATTTCCCCTCCTTCTCGTAAAGCGGAAGGAGAGTCTTCAAGAGCTTCAGGGTTTGCTTGAGGAAGCCCTGGGCGCTCTTCTGTCCAAGCACAAATCTTTGAACGGCCGGCGAACGACCGTCAAGCCTCTTCAGCCGGGGTACGAAATAGGGGTTCTCGAAGCAGCGCACGTCGAGGACGATATCGGCCTCCGAGGGCAGGCCGTGCTTGAAGCCGAAAGAGACCAATCGGACGACAAAGGGGGGCTTTTTGCCCCGGCCATAAAGCCCGGACCGGATCGCCTGTTTCAGTAAATGGATATTCATGGCGCTGGTGTCAAAGACCAGGTCGGCCTTTTCCTTCAGCGGGGCCAAGCGGCGGGCTTCCTCGGCGATGGCCCGGGCCAGCCCCCCGGCCTTGGCCATGGGATGGGGCCGGCGGCTCTCGGAATAGCGCCGGATCAGGACTTCGGGCCGGGCCTCGAAGAAGAAGATCCGGGGATAGACGTTGGCTTGGTGAAGGGCCCGTAAAACGTCCTCGTAATGGGTGAGGAAGCCCTTCTCGCGGGCATCCATCCCGAGAACGACCTTGGGAAAATGGCGCTTCGATTTCTTGAGCAGCTTGGTCAGCGAGGAGAGGAGGGCGGTGGGCAGATTGTCGATGGGGAAATAGCCCTCGTCCTCCAAAACCTTGAGGGCGGTGGTCTTGCCCGCCCCCGAGAGGCCGGTGACCAAGATCCAGCGATGGTCCTTCCGGGGTCGGCGTTTCACTCGAGCGAATTCCAGAGGGTCTTGTTGAGCTTTTCCCGGGACTGGAGGTCGCGGGCCAGCTTCTCGTCGAACTCCTGGGCGCTGAAGTGGCCGCGCTGCTTGAGGAGATGGTTGCGGGCCGCGACCTCGATGATCGTCGTCACGTTACGGCCGGGCCGGACCGGGATCTTGAGATAGGGGACCTTGACGTCGAGGATCGGATAGTGCTGCTCCTCCATCCCGAGCCGGTCGTACTCCTCCTTGGGATCCCATTCCACCAGCTCGACGACGATCTCGATGACCTTGCGGTCGCGGATGGCGGCGACGCCGAAGAGGTCTTCGATATTGATGATGCCGAGGCCCCGGATCTCCATGTGGTACTTGATGATCTCGCTCGACATGCCGGAGAGGGTGGCCGGCGGCTTCTTCTTGATCTCGACGATGTCGTCGGCGACCAAGCGGTGGCCCCGCAGGATGAGGTCGAGAGCGGCCTCGCTCTTTCCGATGCCGCTCTTGCCCACGATCAGGATGCCGACGCCGAAGACGTCCATCAGGACGCCGTGGATATTGGTCGAGGCCGTCAGCTTGTCTTCGAGGAACTTGGTGACCCGGTTGATGAAGGTGCTGGTCAGGAGGTTGGTCGTGAACAGCGGGATCGAATTCTTTTCGGCCTCCTCGAGCAGGATCGGCGGCACCGGATTGCCCCGGGTGATGACCATCGCCGAGAGGTCGATCTTGCAGATTTTCTCGACCACGGTCTTGAGCTTCTTGGCGGGCAGGCCGTTCAGATAGGTGATCTCGGACTTGCCCAGGATTTGGAGGCGGCCGGAGTGGAGGTTGGAGGTGTCGCCGGTGAGGGCGAGGCCGGGCTTTTGGATGCGCGGAATGGTGATTTTTTTGAGCAGGCCCTTCTTGCCGGCGACTTGTTCGAGGTTGAGATGGTATTCGTTGTCCCGGAGGAACTCGGCCACCTGGATCGAGATCATAGGGGAAAATTAGCACGAATTTCATAGATGACGCCAGCGTTGGCTTTCTGCCCGGTCGGGGAGGGCCGGGGACATCCTCCTCACTTTTTTCCCTGGCCCTCAAGCCGGGCCAGGGAAAGCTTGAACCATCGATGTCTATTGGATGCTTTAGGGTGATCGACGGTTCAAAAGCCGTTCGGAGGAGTCCCC
>DATEDP010000148.1 GCA_035281585.1 bacterium | reverse complement strand
AATACTTACCATCTCTACTGGCGCCCGGGTCACCGCACCATTGAGGCCCTCGGCGGCCTCCACCGCTTCATGAACTGGCCCGGCCCCATCCTGACCGACAGCGGCGGTTACCAGGTTTTGTCGCTGGCCCAGATGTGCAAGCTCAAGCCCGAGGGCGTGAATTTCCAATCTCACATCGACGGCAGCTCCCATTTGCTGAGCCCGGAGCTGGCGATCGAGATCCAAGAGGCTCTGGGCAGCGACATCATGATGGTCTTGGACGAATGCCTGCCCTATCCCTCGGAGGAAAAAGTCGTCGCCCAATCGCTCCAGCTCACGGTCGACTGGGCCCAACGTTGCCGCCAAGCCCGGCGTCGCGAGGACAGCTCGCTCTTCGCCATCGTCCAGGGCGGAATCTATCCCGGTTTGAGGAAGGAATGCGCCGAGCGGCTGCTCGAGCTGGAGGCGGGGAGCAGAAGCGCCGGTCTCCGGCCCTTCGACGGCATTGCCGTCGGCGGCCTCTCGGTTGGCGAGCCGATGGAGCTGGCCTACGAGATCGTCGAGGGACTGGAGCCGCTGCTGCCCGAGGCCCGGCCGCGCTATTTGATGGGCGTGGGCATGCCTCAGGACCTGGTGACCTGCATCGGATTGGGCGTCGACATGTTCGACTGCGTGGTGCCGACCCGCTCAGCCCGCCATGGCTTGCTCTTCACGCCCCGAGGCCGTCTGTACATCAAGCGTTCGGAATATGCCCAAGATCCCAAGCCCATCGACGAGTCTTGCGCCTGCTACACCTGCCGAAACTACAGCCGGGCCTACCTCCGCCATTTGAGCTTCGCCAAGGAGGTCCTCTCGGCGGTGCTCAATACAATTCATAATTTACATTACTTCCTCAATTTGTTAACCCAGGCCCGCCTCGCCATCCGGGCGGGGAAATACGCTGATTTTCAAAGGGAATTTTTCAAGCTTTTCCAGACAGGAGACGACCGTGTTGATGAGCCGTAAAGCGACGTGCTGGACCCTTGCCCTGGTCATCGGAATTCAGACCCTCCGCTCCTCGGCCTTCGCCCAGGCCCAGGGCGGCGCCGCGCCCCAAGGCGGGCTGGGCCAATCGTTCAGCTTCTTCATGCCGCTGCTTCTGGTCTTCGCGATTTTTTATTTCCTCATCATCCGTCCCCAGCAGAAGCAGGCCAAGAAGCAGCAGGAAATGCTCAAGGCCATCGAGAAGGGCGATCAAGTCGTCACCGTCGGCGGCATTCACGGCAAAGTCGTGGGCACCACCGACACCGTCCTGACCCTGGAGATCGCCGACAACGTCAAGATCAAGGTCGAGCGGGCCAGCATTCAAAGCACGAAGACCGCCGGAAAGGCCGAATAAAGCTCATGGATTCGCGCTGGCGTTGGCAATTCTACCTGGCCCTCTTTGTAACTATCTTTTCGGTTTATCTGCTGGTGCCCACGGTTTTCAACTTCGGGCGCTATTGGGACGCCGCCGAGCGCCAGGGCGCCGAGCTTCCTTGGTACGTCAAGCTTTTCCCGGAGAAGCAGCTGAACCTGGGCCTCGACATCCGGGGTGGCATCTATGTCGAGCTCGAGGTCAACGTCAACGAGGCCTTGATCCACCGCAGCGACATCACGGTCGGCGAGATCGAGCGCTTCCTGCGCGAGAAGGGTATCGCTTTTCGGAAGGTCGCGATCATTCCCAAGACCGATCGCATTCAAATCTATCTGAATTCGCCCGAGGGACTGACCCCGCTGCGCCAGCACCTCGACCAAATTTACGGCACTTCGTTTAAGGAGCTGGAGACGCCGCCGGTTT
The DNA here is from genome assembly GCA_035281585.1 of bacterium. Lineage (NCBI taxonomy): Bacteria > bacterium. The sequence goes on along the minus strand of DATEDP010000148.1, from coordinate 14,399 downwards.
TGACTTTCAAGGTCAAGGATGGCGGCGAAGAGGCCGCCCAGGCTCAGTGGCAGGCGGTGGTGGCTTGGGCCCAGGCCAAGCCCGAGATCCTCGAGGTCGAGCGGCTCCAAGACTTGATTCAAGTGTTTCCGCAGCCGGGCCAAGGGAGCGAGAAGATCGAAGCCGAGGTTATCGCCCAATTCGGCTCGGTTCTGGAAAAGGCCGATCCCGGCCCCGCCATCTTCCTGGCCCAAAGCGAAGCTTATCAAAATCGGCTGAAGGATGAGACCTTGAAGCAGGCGGTGGAGACGATCCGCAACCGGATCGACCGCCACGGCGTCGCCGAGCCCGATATCCGCCGGCTGGGCGACAATCGAGTCGTCATCGAGCTGCCGGGAGTCAGCGATCCCGAGCGGGCCATCGGCTTGGTCAAGCGGGCCGGCAAGCTCGAGTTCAAGCTGGTCGATGAGACTCTCCGCCAAGACCAGCTCCAGCAGATGATCGAGCAGGCGAGAGCCGAGCAGAAGCTGCCCTCGGGCTTCACCGAGGAGGCGGTCGAGAAGATCAACGAGGCCTTGAAAACCAAGCTGCCGCCCGACACCGAGATCGCCTACGAGATCAGCTACGATCCGATGACCAAGAAGATCTCCGGCGGGGTTCCTTATTTGCTGAAACGCAAGGTCGAGCTTTCCGGCGAGATGCTGCGCAATGCCCAGGTCAGCGTCCAGAACAACGAGCCCTACGTCAGCCTGTCCTTCGATCCCGCGGGCACCAAGGCCTTCGCCGACTTGACCGCCAATAATATCGGCAAGCGGCTGGCCATCCTGCTCGACGGCACCGTGAGCAAGGCGCCGGTGATCAAAACCGCCATCCCCAACGGCGAGGCCCAGATCACCTTGGGCTACGGCGACTACCAAGCCTTGATCCGCGAGGCCGAAGACTTGACCGTCGTTTTGCGTGAGGGCGCCCTTCCGGCCAGCCTCAAGGAGGCCACAAAAACCGTTATCGGGCCCTCCCTTGGCAAAAGCTCCATCGATAAGGGCCTCAAGGCGATGCTCCTGGCGGCGGCCATCGTCGTCGTGTTCATGGCCGTTTATTACAAGTGGTCGGGCGTCCTTGCCGACTTCGCGGTTTTCTTCAACGTGATCTTCGTCTTCGCGCTTCTTACCTTGTTCGGCGCCACCCTGACTCTGCCCGGCGTGGCCGGCATCGTGCTGACCATCGGCATGGCGGTCGACGCCAACGTCATCATCCTGGAGCGCATCAAAGAAGAGTTGGCCGCGGGCAAGACCGTCAAGGCGGCAGTCGACGCCGGCTATTCCAATGCGATCCGGGCCATCATCGATTCCAACGTGACGACCTTCCTTTCGGGCGTCGTCCTTTACCAATTCGGCACCGGGCCGGTGCGGGGCTTCGCGGTCACCCTGATGATCGGCATCTTGACGACGCTTTATACCGCCGTCACCATGACGCGATTGGTTTACGATTACATTCTGAGCCGCCGCGACGTGAAAAAATTGAGCGTGTAACATGACCCAGATCAAGATTCGAAACATTCCCTGGATGAAGCATCGTTTTTTGCTCTTCGCGCTCTCGATGGCGCTGGTCGCGGTTAGCCTGGCCGTCATCTTCGCCAAGGGGCTGAACTTCGGCACCGATTTCACCGGCGGCCTCAAATTGATCGTCAAGTTCAGCGACCAGGTCACCGAGGGCTCGGTCGGGGATGCTCTCGGCGCCGCCGGCCTTTCGAATTATGTCGTGCAGCGCTTCGGCGAGGCCAAGAACAACACCTTCATCCTCAAGAGCGATTTGCCGAAGGATCGAGAGGAGAAGTTCTCCGACCCTTACATGGCCGCGCTGATCAAAAGCTTCGGCGAGGGCAAGGTTCAGCTTCTGCAGGAGGAATTCGTCGGGCCCAAGGTCGGGAAAGAGCTGCGCACCAAAGGGATCTACGCCGTGCTCTGGGCCTGGGTGATCATGCTGGCCTACATCAGCTTCCGTTTCGATTTTTACTACGCGCCCGGAGCCCTGCTGTCGTTGATCCACGACGTCGTCGTCGCCGTCGGCTGCTTTGCGCTATTCGGACTCGAGATCAACCTCACGGTGGTGGCGGCGATCCTGACCATCATCGGCTACTCGATCAACGACACGATTATCGTGATGGACCGGATTCGCGAGAACCTCCAGCGGCACAAGGGCATGGGTTTGATCGAGACCGTCGACTTGAGCATCAACGAAACCCTAAGCCGCACCATCATCACCTCCTTGACGGTGCTCTTCGTCGTCGTGGTTCTCTTCTTCTGGACCGAAGGCGACATCAAGAACTTCGCCTTCGCGATGACCATCGGCGTCATCACCGGCACTTATTCCTCGATCTCGATTGCTTCGCCGGTTTTCATCTTCCTCAAGCAACACGGCCATCGCTTCGGCCTGGGCAAAGCCAAGCCCGTCGAATCGAAGGCGAAGGCCTAATTATAAAGGCGAACAAATGGAGAAGCGTTGGCTGCTCAAGCCCTTCGATTCGGCGCTGGCCCGGGCGCTGGAAGAGCGCCACGGTTATTCGCCCCTGCTCGCTCGCCTCTTGGCCCAGCGCGGGATCGAAGCCGGCGAGCCGGCCGAGCGCTTTCTGCAGCCGTCCTTGGCCCATCTTCCCGATCCCGGTCTTTTGAGCGGCATGGAAACCGCGGTGCGCCGCCTGGTCGCGGCGGTGCGCGACCGCGAGAAGATCGTCATCTACGGCGATTACGACGTCGATGGAACCACCTCCACCGCCTTGCTCATCGACTTCTTCGAAGACCTCGGCGCCGTCGCCGAATATTACATCCCCCACCGGGTCCGCGAAGGCTACAGCCTCAATGCCGAAGCCCTGCGCAAGATCCGGGCCGGCGGCGCCAAGGTCGTGATCACGGTCGACAACGGGATCAGCGCCCAGCGCGAGGCCGAGCTGGCGCGGGAGCTCGGCCTCGACCTGATCGTCACCGACCATCACGACGTTCCACCCGAGCTGCCGCGGGCCTTCGCCCTCATCAATCCCAAGCTTCCGGGCGACGCCTTTCCGGGCAAGGAGTTGGCCGGCGTCGGCGTGGCCTTTTACCTGCTGGTGGCTCTGCGCAAGGCTCTGCGCGAAGCCGGCTTGCTCGGCGACCGCGAGCCCAACTTGCGCAAGTCCTTGGACTTGGTCGCCATCGGGACCATCGCCGACATGGCGCCGCTCACCGGCATCAACCGGATCCTGGTGAAGGAGGGACTTAAAGTATTGGAGCGGAGCGGCCGGCCCGGATTGAAGGCGCTCAAGGACGTCGCCGGCGTCGACGGCCCGGTGGCCGCCGACCAGGTCGCGTTTCGGCTGGGGCCGCGGATCAACGCGGTCGGCCGGCTCGACGATGCGGCCTTCGGAGTGAAGCTGCTGCTCAGCCGGCGCGACGAAGAGGCCCGGGAGCTGGCTCGGCGCCTCGACCAAGCCAATGCCGAGCGCCAGGAATTGGAGGAGCGGATCGTCGAGCAAGCCTGCGCTCGGGTCGAGGCCGAGGCCTTGACCGGCCAGCGCCGCAGCTTGGTGCTCTTTCAAGAGGATTGGCATCCCGGCGTGATCGGGATCGTCGCCAGCCGCTTGGTCGAGCGCTACCATCTCCCGGCCATCGTGCTCACCCGCGACGGCGATTCCTGCAAGGGCTCGGCCCGCTCGATCCGCGGCCTCAACTTGGTGGAGGGCCTTCGCTCTTGCTCGACCCACTTGAGCAAATTCGGCGGCCACTTTTACGCCGCCGGTCTGACCTTGCCGCGGGAGAGGCTCGAGGCCTTTGTCGCCGACTTCGATCGGGAGGTGCGGCAACGGGTCGCCGAAGAGGATTTTGCGCCTTCGCTGCGCGTCGACGTCGAATCGGGCCTCGACTCGATCGAAGCTTCTTTGCTCGACGATCTCGCGCGATTGGAGCCTTTTGGCTTTGGCAACCCCGAGCCGGTCTTGCTCTTGCGCGGGCTTGAAGTCCAAGAAAGCCGCATCGTCGGCGAGCGCCATTTGCGTCTCCGGGTGAAATCGGGCCGCCGCTCCTTGGGCGCCATCGGTTTTCGCTTGGCGGAAAAGCGGCCGGCCCTGTCCACTCAGCTCGACTTGGCTTGCGTCCCGGGCTGGAACGAGTGGAATGGTAGTAAAAACATACAGTTACGAGTTTTGGATTTGCGCGAAAGCCATTTATAACGCAATGCGTAAGAAAAGAGGTTGACAGGCGATGACGCGCTGTGTAATCCGACAAATGGACGGGGCAAAAGTCTCGAAGATATATTTTCAATAGAGGGAGCCCAAAGATGGCCAAGAAAGCAAAGAAAGTTAAAAAAGTGAAAGCGATCCAAACGCCGAAATCGCCGGTCGAGAACGCGAAGAAAAAAATCACCGAGCGGATCGAGAACATCAACCGCGTCGTCAATCGTCTCGAAGGTGAGGTCGAAGTCCTCTTCAAGAAAATCGTGAAAAAGGGAGAACGCTCCCGTCGCGAGCTCCGTAGAAGCTTCGACGATTTGTTCGCCTGGGTGAAGAAAGGCGACCTGGTCGCGCTGGCCACCGAGAAGCGCGACGACGTCGAGCGCGAATTGCGCCGCTTGGCTGAGGACGTCATTCAGTCGGTCAAGGAGATCGAGCTGGTTCCCGGCAAAGTGAATTTCGCCGAGATCTTCGACGATGCCCGCAAGAACCTCGGCCATTTGGTCGAGAACCTCGGCGACAACGATCTGGTTCAACGGGCCAAGCAGACGCTGAACCAGACCAAGAAAGAATTGCTCTCGTTGCTCAGCATCCCGACCCAAGAAGAGGTCGTGAAGCTGGAGAAAAAGATCGTCAGCCTCGAAAAACGGCTGAGCACCTTGAGCCGCAAAGCGGCCTAAGCCGAGCACACAATCTTACCTCCCTCGAAAAAGGGCTTGCTCCGAAAGGGGCAGCCCTTTTTTGTTCTTTCTGCCCGGACGCCGATAAATCGCCTGGGGCTTCGTTGTCCTCCTCAACGCTTTGGGTGTCCAGTTTACGCCTCCGTCGCGCCTCGTCGTCCGCCTCGCCCCAGACGATTTCTCGACGTCCTCCCATTAGTGGACCAAGGATTCAAAAAACTTATCCAACACAGCGGTAGGGAGGGATTCCGGGGACTCCTCCGAACGGCTTTTGAACCGTCGATCACCCTAAAGCCTCCAATAGACATCGATGGTTCAAGCTTTCCCCGGCCCGGCTTGAGGGCCGGGGAAAAAAGTGAGGAGGATGTCCCCGGAATCCCTCCCGGGCAGAAAGACAAAAGTTGGCGTCGGCAAGGACTCCCTTGCAACTCGACGCGAAATTTAGGATCTCCCTCGCATGACCAAGCGCTGGGAACTGAACGATTTGCTCAAGCGCCGCCTCTGGATCGTCAGCGGCAAGGGCGGCGTCGGCAAAACCACCGCCGCGGCGGCCTTGGCCCTGATGGCCTCGCGCCACGGCCTCAAGGTCCTCTTGGTCGAGACCCATGGCCTCAGCCACTTGGCCGAGCTCTTCCAGGCCCAGGAAGTCGGCTATAAGCCCAAAGCGGTGAAAAACGGCATTTCGCTGCTCCGGCTCGATGCCGAATCCTGCTTCGAGGAATACGTCCTTCGGCAGGTCAAATTCCAGTTCGTCTACAACGCGGTGTTCAACAACAAGTACGTTCGCCACTTTATCGACGCCGCTCCGGGTCTGACCGAGCTGTTGACCATCGGAAAGATCTGGGCCTTGGTCGAGGACGAGGTCCGCCAGGGCAAGCCGCCGGCTTTCGACTTGGTCATCGTCGACGCCCCCTCCACCGGCCACAGCCTTTCGCTGCTCACGGTTCCACAAGTGGTGGTGGACGCCATCCGGGTCGGTCCGCTCAAGAACAACGCCCAAGAAGTCCTGACCTTGATCCGCGATCCGCAGAAGACCCTGACCTGGCTCGTGACCCTGCCCGAGGAGATGCCGGTCAACGAAGCGGTGGAGATGGACGAGAAGCTGCGGGAGCAGGCCAAGGTCGAGGTCGGGCCGGTCTTGCTCAACTCGATGTGGCCCAAGGTCTTCGATGGCGATTCGCTGCAGGATTTGAAAAAGAACAAGGTCCACAATCCGATGCTTCAATCCCATCTGCGCCGGCGGGAGCAGGCCGAGTTCTACAGCGACCGGCTGCGCGAGCGGATCGGGGAGCGCCAAGTCCTGGAGCTGCCCTTGGTCTACTCGACCAGCGAGCCGGTCCGCATCGCCGAGCGCCTGAGTGAAATTTTGAAGCAGGAGCTGGTCAAATCGCCATGAACCCCATCAAGAAAACCCCGCTTTGGACCCTGATCGAGAAGAAGAAGGTCTTGATCTGCTGCGGATCGGGCGGGGTCGGCAAAACCACCAGCGCGGCCGCCCTGGCGCTCTATGCGGCGACCCAGGGGATGAAGACGATCGTCCTCACGATCGATCCGGCCAAGCGCCTAGCCAATTCGCTCGGCATCCAGAAGATCGATTACCAAGAGAAGGAGATTCCGCGGGCGGAGCTGAAAAAAGCCGGCATCGAGGCCAAGGCCCCGCTCTTCGCGATGATGCTCGACACCAAACGGACCTTCGATGCCCTCATCCTGAAATACGCCCCCAGTCCCGAGAAGGCCCAAGCCATCCTCGAGAACCAGCTCTACCAGCATCTTTCCAGCATGATCGCCGGCTCCCAGGAGTACATGGCAATGGAGAAGCTCTACGAGGTGGTGGAGGAGCGGGACTATGACTTGGTGGTGCTGGACACGCCGCCCTCGCGCCATGCTCTCGACTTCCTCGATGCCCCCGGGAAGATGAGCGCGATGGTCGGGGACAGCGTGATGAAGTGGTTCCTCAAGCCCTCGCTCTTCGTCGGCAAGAGCTCGCTCCAAATGCTCGACCGCTCGGTGAAGCGGGTCTTCAAAACCTTCGACAAGGTCGCCGGCTTCGAATTTCTCCAGGATCTTTCCAAGATGCTGGTCTCGGTTTCGGGCTTGCTCGAAGGTTTTCAGGAGCGAGCCCAAAAGGTCGAGCTCCTGCTGCACGACAAGGAAACCGGCTTCTTGCTGATCGCCGCCCCCCAGCCGATCCCGCTGCGGGAGGCCGAGTACTTCCACCGCAAGATCGAGCAGAATTCCTTGCCCTTCGCCGGCTTCATCTTCAATCGGGTCCAGCTCAAGCCCGAGGGGCCGGCCGAACCGCCCAAAGCCCTCAAACCCAAGACCCAGGCCGAGTACCGCGAGCTGGCTTATCTCTTCCAGAGCTTGTCCGAGCGCGACCGCCGGGAGATCGAAGCCTTTCGCGACCGGCTGGACTTGGCTCGTCAGGGCTTGATCTTCAAGATCATGCCCCAGCTGGAGCACGACATTCACGACCTGGCCGGGCTCTACGAGGTGGGGATGAAATTGTTCAGGGAGTAGGGGCGGGGCTTGCCCCCGCCCAGGCACTATCGCTGCAGAAGGGCACCCGCAAGGGGTGCCCCTACCGCCTCTGTGCCGTGGCCGGACCGATGAAGTCCTGGATCAGCTCGCGGTCGAGCGGGTGGATGTAGATGAAGCGAATGCCGATGCCGACCTTGCCCTCGCCGGCTTCGTTGCGGTCGCGCATGACCCGGACCACTTCGCCGGTGGCTTGGATCGGGCGGGCCTTGGGGATGAGGCTGAAGCGAAGGAAAACCTGGGTGCCGAGGCGGATCGGCAAATCGGTCTCCAGGAAGAGGCCGCCGGCGCTGATATCGGTCGAGAAGAAGTAAAGCACGCCCTCGCTGTCCTCGTTCTCGAAGACGACTTGAGTGCGGATCGGCTTTCGCGGATAGAGTCTTTTCTCTTTTTTACTGCGTCCTTCCAACCGAGCATCCTCCGGACATTCCGGGCCCTAGCCTAGCACGCGGCTTCGCAAAAAGGGATAGCGCCGTCGAATCTCCTCCAAATGGGCCATATCGAGCTCCACCGTCCGGCGGCCGGGCCGAGCATCCATCTGGGCCAAACTCCCGCCCCAAGGGTCGAAAGCCGCCGAGTGTCCGCCGTAGATCAGCGGCGCCCGGTGGAACCCCGGTCCCACCTTGTTCACCCCGACGACATAGGCCTGATTTTCGATGGCTCGCGCTTTGAGCAAGCTTAGAAAATGGTCGATCCGCTCCCGGGGCCAGGCGCTGGGGACCAGGAAGATCTTGGCGCCCTCTTGGGAAAGGCGCCGGAACAGCTCGGGGAAACGGAGGTCGTAGCAGATCGCCAGGCCGATCTTGCCCCAAGGGCTGGTGAAAAGGCTGGGGGCCTTGCCCGGAGAAAAGTAGCGATGCTCGCCGCCATGCTCGAAGAGGTGGATCTTGCGGTAGGAGGCTTTCAGCCTTCCCGAAGGCCCGATCACGTAGGCTCGGTTGAAACCGCGGCGGCCGCTCAGCTCCAGCATCGATCCGGCCAAGTAGGCCTTGAAGCGCCGGGCATAGGCCTGAAGCCAAGAAAAGCAAGCCTCAGTTTCCTCCTGCAGCCGAGGGGCATCGGCCAGCGAAAACCCCGATGGCCACATTTCAGGAAAAAGCAGCCAGTCACCGGCCTTTGGGGTGAAACCGCTTAAACGCTGGCTGACCCGGGCCAAGGTCATGAGCGGCCGGCCGGCCACGGTGGGGAATTGAATCAGATGAATTCGTAGTTTTTTCAAGGCTTGGTCCGTCTTTTGCTAAAATTTTAACCAAGCTGAGAGAAGATAACTATCGGATTTTCTTGCTTGACCGGGCCGGAAGGCCTTCTTTAAAGTCTATTAATTAACACGTTGCATTATGCCGAATTTACGAAAACGGAGGACGATGACCATGAAAGCCTATCGCAAAATTCTTACGCTCGCTTTGACCGCGGGTCTCGTGGTGGGTGCCGCCGCCTGTCAAAAGAAGGGGCCAGTCGCCTCGGACGAAGGGGTCGACACGATGAGTGTTCCACTCGAAGCCATTCATTTCGATTTTGACAAGTACAACATTCGGTCCGATGCCAGCCAAAAGCTGAACAATCATGCCGAATGGTTGAAAAGCAACCCCAAGGTCAACATTATCATCGAGGGCAACACCGATGAGTGGGGGACCGAAGAGTACAATTTAGCCCTCGGCGAACGGCGGGCCAATGCCGCCAAAAGTTATCTGAGCAATTTGGGAATCTCTTCCGACCGCATGAGCACGATCAGCTACGGCGAGTCCCGGCCGGTAAATCCCGAGCATAATCAAGCAGCTTGGGATGCGAACCGGCGCGATGACTTTAAAGGCCGCAAATAATTCGCGATTTTAAGAAACCACAGAGCCGGTCGCCAAGCGTATCGACTCTGTGGTTTTTTATTTGGAGGACAACCATGAACCCCAGCTTTCCGAAGCTTTCGCAGACCTTTATTTGGGCTGGAATTTTGGGAGCGCTTTCCGTGCTCCCGACCTCGGGTCGCGCCCAAACCATGGCCGACCTGCAGGCCCGAATCGATAAGAACAATCAGGAAGTCGCGCAGGCGGTGAACTCGATGAACGAGATCCGTCAGGAGTTTCGGTCGATCAAGGGCACGCTGGACAGCACCGATTATCTTCGCAAGGAATCGGAGCGGGTCTACCAAGATTTGGACCAGCGGGTCAGCGGTCTCGAAGACCGAATCGGCCAGATCCACAACCTGCTCAAGGACCTCAATACCAAGCTGACGCCGGCGGCGCCCGGCACCGCGCCGGCTGCGGCCGCGCCCTCGGCCTCGACCCAAGAGGTCGCCGATTTTCAATCCCTGCTCAACCTGACCAATGCCCGGGATTACCGAGCCGCGGCCTCGGGCTTCATGGGCTTCATCCGGAAGTACCCCCAGAGCAACTTGAACGGCAGCGCCCAGTACTGGGTCGCCGAATCCTTCTACTCGCTGGGCGATTACGCCAAGGCGATCAGCGAGTTCCAGGTCTTGGCCACCAAATATCCCCAGCATCCCCGGGTCAAAGAGGCGGTCTACAAGCAAGGGCTGGCCTTCCAGAAGCTGAATAAGCCAGCCGAAGCCAAGCTCTTTTATCAGAAGGCGATTTCGGCTTATCCTGGGAGCGCTGAAGCTTATCTGGCGCAAGGGCGCCTGACGAGAATGGAAGAAATGGAAAAAAACAAAACCAACGTGGCTTTGAGCCCGCCGGGCGCCACTCCGGCGCCGGCGCCGAAAAATACCGGAACCGAAGCCCCCGGCGCCAACCGGCCGCTGATGAAACCCCAACCAATGCCGCGGGCGCCGCTGCCGGCCGCCACCCCGGCGCCGGCTCCCAAGACTCCGACGCCGCTGCCGCCGGACACCGCCGGCTCCGGCTCGGCTCCGCTCTTCTAGGCCTCGAAGCATGCTCGTCCTCGGCATTGAATCCTCCTGCGACGATCTCTCGATGGCCTTGGTCGAGAAAGGTCGGGTTCTTTCCAACGTGACCGCCAGCCAAACCTTGGACCACGCGCCCTTCGGCGGGGTGGTGCCGGAAATCGCCTCGCGTCGCCATCTCGACCATTTGGAAAGCACCTTGGAGCTGGCTTTGAGCAAGGCCGGCAAATCGCTCGATCAGGTCGAGGGCTTGGCCGCGACCCACGCGCCGGGCTTGGTCGGCTCGCTCTTGGTGGGACTCAATTTCGCCAAAGGCTTGGCCTTCGCTTCGAAGCTGCCTTTCCGCGGCATCCATCATATCGAAGGCCATCTCTGGAGCTCTTTTTTGGAAAATGAGCCGCGCTTCCCGCTGCTCGGCTTGGCGGTTTCCGGCGGCCATACCCACCTTTACGAGATCGAGAGTTTCGGCCGTTACCGCCTCCTCGGCCACACCGTCGACGACGCCGCCGGCGAGGCTTTCGACAAGATCGCGAAGCGAATGGGCCTGCCTTTCCCCGGCGGTCCGGCCATTCAGAAGTTGGCGGAGGAGGGCGATCCCGAGGCTTTCGCTTTCTCGGTTCCCCAAGTGAAGGGCAAGCCGCTGCACACCAGCTTCAGCGGCATGAAGACCGCGGCCACCGAATACCTCGAGGGCTTGGAAGAATCGCGCTATGCCGATTTGGCGGCTTCCTTTCAGAAGGGAGCGGTCCGGGCTCTTATCGCCATTGTCCGCCGGGCTTTGGAGAAGCACCCGGTTCACCAGCTCGCGGTGGCCGGCGGAGTGGCCTGCAATGGGCCGCTGCGCCAAGCCTTGGCCGAGCTCGCCGCCGAGCGCGGAGTCGAATTGATTTTGCCGGCGCCGAAATACTGCACTGACAACGGAGCCATGATCGCGGCGGTCGGCGAGCGCTATTTGGAGCGCGGCATGACCAGCCCTCTGACGCTCAACGCCTTTGCCCGTTTGCCGCTCGGAGCCTGATATTTCCTCGACCTTCGCCAAAAAATCGCTCGGCCAACATTTCCTGATCCGGGAAGGGATCATCCATCGAATCCTGCGGGCTCTCGATCTCAAGGCCGGCGAGAAGGTCCTGGAGATCGGGCCGGGCCGGGGTGCCCTGACTTTGCCCTTGGCCAAGACCGGAGCCGCTTTGCTGCTGGTCGAAAAAGACCGCGAATTGGCGGCTGGATTGCGCGAGAAGCTCGACGCTTCCAGGGTCGAAATCCTCGAGGCCGATTTTTTGGAAGTCGAGACGGCCCAGCTCGAAGCCCGGCTCGGCAAGGCCTTCAAGGTCGTTTCCAACCTGCCCTACAACGTCGGCACCGCGATCTTGAGCAAGCTGCTGCACGAGCTGGCGCCGGCCAGCCGCTTGGTGCTGATGTTTCAGAAGGAAGTGGGGGAGAGGCTGCTCGCCAAGCCCGGAACCAAGGACTACGGCTCGCTCAGCGTCTTCACCCAGCTGGCGGCCGAAACCCGCTTGGTCTGCCGGGTTCCGCCCGAGGCCTTTCGGCCGCCGCCTCAGGTCGAGAGCCTGGTTTTGGCCTTTGAGCTGCGGGAAAGGCCGGCCTTGCCGCGGGCGAAGTGGGAGAGCTTCGAGAGCTTCGTCAAGACCGGTTTTGCCCAGCGCCGCAAAATGCTCCGCCAGAACCTGCGGCCGGCCTTGGGAGGGATTTCGGCGGCTGAAGTCGAAGCGCGGCTGGTCGCGGTCGGCGCCACCGCTGGTGCCCGGGCCGAGGAGCTGTCAGTTCAGCAATGGGTTGAACTGTACTCGATGATATCCCCCTTTGAAAAAGGGGGATTAAGGGGGATTTAAAGCGATCGCTGGAGGAAAAAAGCCTGGAGATCGAACTCCTTGCTTTGCGATGGCTTTCAAATCCCCCCAGCCCCCCTTTTTCAAAGGGGGGTAAATCCCTACGGCACCGTCAGCGACACCGCGTTGCTGAACTCGCCATTGAGCTCTTGCCGGATGTCGATCCGATCGCCGCTGGCGCCATCGATCAAGAGGTTGAAGGCGCCTTGGGCGTCGGCGATCGTCTCGGTCTCGAAAGTCTGGGCGTGGGCGCTGCGTAGCAGCAGCTCCTTCAGCCACGTGAAAGGCCCGAGCTGGTTGACGTTGCGGGCTTGGACGGTGGCATTGGGCTGGGCCGCTCCCGGAGCCCCGGTAATCTGAACTGCGCCGGTGGGGCCGGGCTCGGTGATGGTCATGAGCTGGGTCACCGGGGCCGGGATCGAGGCCGGGGGGGTGCCGGCCCCGCCGCAGGCGCCGCCGAAGAAGACCGCTCCTCCGAGCAGGATCAGACCGGAACAAGCATAGAGCAGGAATTTTTTCATGGGGACCCCTCAGTGAAAATTTGCCTTTTTATAAACCCAATCCGGCTTCAGCTCCAATGAAAAAGGCCCTCCCCGTCGGGGGAGGGCCTGGCTTGGGCCCGATTTAGTGGAGAGCGGGCTGGTAGGGGTATTCTTCGTAGGGCTGCTGCTCTTCCGGGTGTTCGAAATACTTCTCGTCGTAGAGCTCGATGAAGGTGTTCACCGAGAAGAAGATGTCGAAGAAGCTGTCGACATAGAACTGCTCGTCGAAATAGGTCGGCTCGCTCATGTCGTAGGCGTCCTCCGGGAAGATGTCGTACTCGTTGGGAATGCAGTCGCCGTCGTCGTCGATCCCCGGGATGGCTTCTTGGGGACAAGGATCGCATTCGTAGTAGGTGGTGATGATCTTGACCACGTTGCCCACGACCACGACCGTGCTCTTGCTCACCGAGCCGGAGGTGTCGCCGAAGGAGCCGGTCTCGCCGATTCCGCCGTCGGCCGAGCTGCCGCCGCCGGCCGGAGTCTCATTGGTGTGGATCTTCCAGCCGACCACGTGACAGTTCTTGCAGCGCGAAGGATCCTTGGCGATTTGGGCCGGCTCGCAGCAGTCGATCTTGGGCGCCGGCTCGCACTTCTTCACCTTGACCCGGACCGTGATGTGATAAAGGCAACCGTCTTCGACCACTTCGAGGTTGATCGTGGTCTCGCCTTCATCCTGGCCTTGGATGGTGACATTGGCTTCGTTGACCTCGACCGTGGCGACGCTGGAGTCGTTGCTGACCGCGGTCACCGAATCCGGAGCGAATCCGCCGACCAGGGCCAGGAAGGTGCGGGATTGGCCCTTGCAGAGTGTGACGCCGTAGGTCTTCCAGAATTCGCAGCCACCGCCACCGCCACCGCCACCGCCGCCACCACCACCACCACCACCGCCGCCGAAGGGAGGCGGGGGAGGCGGATTGGGACCTTTTCCGCCGCCGCCGTTTTTATCGGGCAGGACGAGGGCGACGTGATCGGCGAGGAGGTAGTCTTCGGTCTCGCCGACGGCAAATTCGCCGCGGCCGTCCCAACCGGCAGGGTCCGAGACGTCGATCGGCTCATCGGTCAGGGTCAGCCGCACCCAAATCGGGTTGGTCTCGACGCAGCCGAGGAAATCGGTGGTCGTGACCGCATAAGTGCCGCCCGGCGGGACGTTCACCGCCAAGTTCTTGATGGCGTGCTCCTCGGCGCCATTGAAATCGCTGCCGCCCCAACGGCCGTCGCGGTTGCAGTCCATCAGGAAATTGACGTAGCGAGTCTTGGCCGGAGCGGTCGGCGCCACCGAAACCAGGAAGCTCAGGTTGTTGGCGACGCCGGGCGCGATCATGGTGGTGAGCAAGCCGTCGTCGCGAAGGTCGCGGTCGCTGGCGTCGGAGGGCTGGTCGAGGTTTTGGATGCCGTCGGTGTCGGCCGGATCGGTGGCATCGTCCTCGCCGCTCACCGAGAGCCGGCCGTCGATCGCGAAAGCGCCCAGGGCCGAATCGTTGATGTCGAGGTGATGGGCGCCGTTCTCGGAAGCGCGGGTCGGAAAGCGGGCGATAATGCCCGAGGGGTACTGGCTGGGAAGGTTATCCGGGGCGTCGCCGAAATCGGCTCCGGCCTGGAGGGAGAGAAAGTCTCCGAGGTCGCCGCCGGACGTGCAGCCCGCGAGCAAGCCCTGGCCCAGGGCCAAGCCCAAGGCCAAAAGGCGGGTCGCCTTCTTCAAGTGGGGGTTGGTAAACATAGATCCTCCGTGAAAGGGTTGTCGAATACGGAGGAGAAATG
>DATEDP010000147.1 GCA_035281585.1 bacterium | reverse complement strand
CGAGAAATTCCCCTTTCAGGGCCCGGTCCTCGAGGACCCCAACTGGAAATGGTGGGCGATGTGCTCGACCGTCCTCGGCTTCTTCGGCTCTTGCCTCTTCTTGATGCGGCGCCAGAACATCAAGTTGCCGGGCCGAATTTTCTCGGTCTTGATCTTCCAAGTCGCGGTGGCCTTGGGCGTGCAGCTCGCCCGCGAAGCCTCCGACCAATACATGTCGCCCGGCGACATCGTGTTTTGGGCGGTGATGATCAGCGCCCAGCTCTTGCTTGCCGTCATCTTGCTGACCGACGCCGCCGAGATCGCCGACGTCGTCGGCCACAAGGCCCTGAAGCGGCGCTACCAGCCGCTGAAAACCGGCCTCGGCCCGTCGGAGGCCTTTCCGATGGTCTCGATCCATCTGGCCTGCTGCAAAGAGCCGCCCGAAATGGTGATCGCCACCATCGACAGCCTGGCCAGGCTGGACTACCCCAATTTCGAGGTCCTGGTCGTCGACAACAACACGCCCGACCCCGAGCTCTGGAAACCGGTGGAGAAACGCTGCCAGGAGCTGGGCTCGCGCTTTCGCTTTTTCTCCCTGGGCAAATGGCCGGGCTTCAAGGCCGGCGCTTTGAATTTCGCGCTCCGCGAGACCCATCCCGAAGCCAAGATCGTCGGCGTGGTCGATGCCGACTACATCGTCGAGCCGAATTGGCTGAGCTCGACCGTGCCCTATTTCAAGGAGCCCGACGTCTCCATCATCCAAGCGCCGCAGGAGCATCGCGACTGGGAGCATAACGTCTTCCAAAGGATGGAGAACGACGAGTACAGCGGCTTCTTCCGCATCGGGATGGTCCAGCGCAACGAGCACAACGCGATCATCCAGCACGGCACCATGACCTTGATCGAGAAGGCCGAGCTCGACAAGCTCGGCGGCTGGGCCGAGTGGTGCATTTGCGAGGACGCCGAGCTCGGCTTGCGCATCCTCAACGACGGCAAAAAATCGATGTATTTCGACCATGTCTTCGGCCGCGGCCTGGTCCCCGGAACCTATGAGGCCTACGCCAAGCAGCGCTTCCGTTGGGCCTACGGCGCGATGCGGATCATGCGCCGCCATTGGGCCAAGATCCTGGGCTTCACCGGCAATCTGACCCATGCCCAGCGCTATCAATTCATCAAAGGCTGGCTGCCCTGGATCGGCGATGCCCTCCACATGGTCTTCACCTTCACCGCGATCGTCTGGAGCCTGCTGCTCATCCTCGACCCCAAGCACACCGACTTTCCGGAGCCGATCTTCATCTACCCCGCGCTCTTGCTGGTATTGCTTCGGATCTTCGGAACCCTCTGGACTTATGATGCCCGGGTCAAAATCGGCTGGAAGCGTTCGATCCTGGCGGCGATCGCCGGCGGATCGTTGACCCACAAGATCGCCAAAGCGGTTTTCCAAGGACTCTTCGGCCTCCGCTCCCAGCCCTTCTATCGGACGCCGAAGAAAGAAAGCAAAGCCCCGATCCTTAAGGCCATCACCGCGGTCTATGACGAATTGCTCTTGGCAATCAGCCTCTGCGCCCTCTCCTACGGTATCCTGGATGTTTTCGGGACGATCAATGGTCAGGCCCTGCTCTGGGCGGTCTCGCTGGTGATCCAGGCCATTCCCTATTTCGCCGCCATCCTGGCGGCCTTGATCAGCAGCTATTCCAAGCGGAAGAAGCCGGCGGCCCTGGTGGAGCATCCGGTCGCTTCTTAAAGATGCTTACTTAAGATTTGATCCCAACCGACAGCGCGATGCCTTCCAGCTCCTTGATCCGGTCGCGCTTCTGGGCGGCGGTTTCGAAGTCGAGCTTTTCGGCCGCGGCCTTCATCTCTTTTCGCAGCTCGGCGATTTTCCGGGGGATCGACTCCAGATCGACCTCTTCCTCGAGCTCCGGCAGCTCTTTGGGCACCGTGAAGTAATCCTGCTCCTCGACGCTGGTCAGGATGTCCTGGATGCTCTTCTTCACCGTTTGGGGAGTAATGCCGTGCTCGCGGTTATAGGCCGCTTGAAGCTCGCGGCGACGCTTGGTTTCATGGATGGCCACCGCCATCGATTGGGTGACTTGGTCGGCGTAAAGGATCACATGGCCGTTGACGTTACGGGCGGCCCGGCCGAAGGTCTGGATGAAGGAGCGCTCGGAGCGGAGGAAACCCTCCTTGTCGGCGTCGAGGATGGCGACCAGCGAGACCTCGGGCATGTCCAAGCCCTCGCGAAGCAGGTTGATGCCGACCAAAACGTCGAATTTGCCCCGCCGCAAGTCACGGATGATCTCGACCCGCTCGATCGTCTCGATGTCGCTGTGGAGGTAGCGCACCTTGAGCCCGATATCGGCGAAGTATTTGGTCAAATCCTCCGACATCTTCTTGGTCAATGTCGTCACCAGCACCCGCTCGTCGCGGGCCATCCGCTGGCGGATCTCCTCGACCAAATCGTCGACCTGATCTTTGACCGGCCGGACATCGACGGTGGGGTCGAGCAAGCCGGTCGGCCGGATCACCTGCTCGGCAACTTGGCCCGGCGTCCGCTGGATTTCGTAAGGGCCGGGCGTGGCCGAGACGTAGAGGATCTGGTCGGTCAAATCCATGAACTCATCGAAGCGCAGCGGGCGATTGTCCAAGGCCGAAGGCAGGCGGAAGCCGAAGTCGACCAAGGTCTGCTTGCGGGCCCGGTCGCCGTTGTACATGCCGGAGATTTGGGGAACGGTGATGTGGGACTCGTCGACCATCAGCAAAAATTCGTCGGGGTAGTAATCGATCAGGGTCGGCGGCGGCTGGCCCGGCTGGCGGCCGGTGAGATGGCGGCTGTAGTTCTCGATGCCCTTGCAGAAACCGATCTCCTCCATCATCTCGAGGTCGAAGCGGGTCCGCTGCTCGATGCGCTGGGCCTCGATCAGCTGGTTGTTGTCGTGGAAATGCCGGATGCGCCCCTCTAACTCGGCCCGGATATTGATCACCGCCCGCTTCATCGCGTCGTCCCAGGTGACGTAGTGGCTGGCGGGATAAATCGCGATCTTTTCCAATTTCTGGAGGACCTTGCCGGTCAGGGGGTCGACTTCCTGGATCGAGTCGATCTCGTCGCCGAAGAATTCGATCCGGATGGCCTTCTGCTCCTCGTGGGCCGGAAAAATCTCCAGGACGTCGCCGCGGACCCGGAAAGTGCCGCGGTGGAAGTCGAAATCGTTGCGGGTGTATTGGATCTTGATCAGCTCGCGCAAGACCTCATTGCGCTCGACCGAGACGCCGGTCTCCAGAAAAACCAGCAGGCCATGGTAGGCTTCGGGCGAGCCCAAGCCGTAGATGCAGCTCACCGAGGCGACGATGATGACGTCGTTGCGCTCGAGCAGGGCCCGGGTGGCGGCGTGGCGCATCTTGTCGATCTCCTCGTTGATCGCCGAGTCCTTTTCGATGAAGAGATCCTGGGCCGGGACGTAGGCCTCGGGCTGGTAATAATCATAGTAGCTGACGAAGTACTCGACCGCGTTCTCCGGGAAGAGGTCCTTGAACTCCCGGTAAAGCTGGGCAGCCAAGGTCTTGTTGGGCGCCATGACCAAGGTCGGCTTCTGGACCTGGGTGATGACCTGGGCCATGGTGAAGGTCTTGCCCGAGCCGGTGACGCCGAGCAGGGTCTGCTCCTTGGCGCCGCCCTTGAAGCCTCGGCTGAGCTGGGCGATGGCCGCCGGCTGGTCGCCGCGCGGCTTCATTTCGGAGATAAGCTGGAAAGGCTTGAGGAGCATCGTTAATGTCATTCCGAGGAGCGAAGCGACGAGGAATCCCATACCTCGTTGGTGGGTATGAGATCCTTCGCTTCGCTCAGGATGACAGGCTAAAGCCCGTCATCCCGGGATCTTCAGATACACCTTGGCGGCGCGCTTGAGCAAGCTTCCGCCGTGGTGAAGGATCCAGACCGCCAAAATGATGCGGAGCAGCTTGGCCGCCACCACGATGGCGTAGACCGCCCAGGGATTCATCCCGATCATGGCGGCGGCGATGGCGCCGATCACGCAGGGAATGACGGTGAAAACGCCCAAGGTCAGCTCGACGTAGCCATACTCCTGGGCATGGGCCAGGATATCGCCGACTTGGGAGTAGAAGCCGTCGGATTGAGTCCAGGTGTAGAGGTAGCCGTGGAGAAAGGTGAATGCCGCGATGACGACCAGGCCCAGGCCGACCACGACGCCGAGCCCGGCCGCGAAGCACCATTTCTTGACGTGGCGCGGCCGAATCGCCACCGTCGCTCCCAGCAAACTGTCGCAGGGAATGAAAACCAAGAAGCTGTCGAGCAGGAACAAAAGAAAGAAGACCGGGGTGACCCAGTGAGCGTCGGCATGCAACGCAATCTTCTGCGCGTAGTAAGCGATCTTTTCCTTCTTCATACCGCGCCTACTTCGCCTTCCAAAGCGTCGTGCCGTCGGGCTTGTCCTCGAGGATCACGCCCTTGGCCGCCAAATCGTCGCGGATTCGGTCGGCTTTCTTGAAGTCCTTGTTTTTGCGGGCGGCCTTGCGTTCCTCGATCTGAGCCAGGATTTCGGCCTCGCTCAACCGGCCCGACTTTAAGGTAAAGCGCTTTCGGGTCTCGAAGTAAGCCGCCGGCGCCTGGTAAAAAAGCCCGAGACATTCGGCCACCGGCTTCAGGGCCCGGCCGAGACCTTCGCGGAAGGCGGCGATTTGATCGGGTGCCGGACTCGAGTCGAGAAATTTATTCGTTTCGCGGACCAATTCGAAGACCAAACCCAGGACTTGGGCCGAATTGAAATCGTCGTCCATCGCCGCGTCGAAATCCTTGGCGAAGGCTTGGAGCGAGCCGAAGACCGTGCCCTTGCCCTGCCCGGCCGCTTTTTGGCCGGCGGCGCTTTCCTCCAGCCGGGCCAGGGTTTGGTAGACCCGGTCGACCGCACCCACCGCCTCGCGCATGTTGGTCTCGTTGAAGTCCAGCGGCGAGCGGTAGTGGGCCGAGAGCAGGAAATAGCGGATCGCCTCGTGGGGATACTCGGCCAAGACGTCGCGGATGGTGAGGAAATTGCCCGTCGACTTGCTCATCTTGTCGGCGTTCAGGTTGACGAAGCCGTTGTGGACCCAATAATTCACGAAGGGCTTTTCGAGCGCTCCCTCGGACTGGGCCTTTTCGTTCTCATGGTGCGGAAAGATCAGGTCGCGCCCGCCGCCATGAATGTCGATCGAGGGGCCGAGCAGGTCGGTGCTCATCGCCGAGCACTCGATGTGCCAGCCAGGGCGGCCCGGTCCCCAAGGCGAAGCCCATTCCGGCTCGCCGGGCTTGGCGCCCTTCCACAGGGCGAAATCCAGCGGATCGGCCTTGGCCTCCTGGACCTCGACCCGGGCGCCGGCCTCGAGGTCCTCGATGTTTTTCCCCGAAAGCTCGCCATAGCCCGGAAACTTGCGAACCGAATAAAAAACGTCGCCCTTGGCGGGATAGGCGATGCCCTTCTCGACCAGCTTGGCGATCAAGGCCTGCATTTGGGGAACGTATTCGGTGGCCTTGGGCTCGTCGGTCGGCCGCAGGTTGCCCAGCGCCGCCATGTCCTCGTGAAAGGCCTGAATGAAGAACTCCTTGAGCTCCCGCCAATCCTGGCCCTTTTCCTGCGAGCGCTTGAGGATCTTGTCGTCGATGTCGGTGAAGTTGCGGACGTAGCGGACCTCGAAACCCTTGTGCTTGAGGTAGCGATAGAGGAGGTCGAAGACCACCGAGGCCCGGGCATGGCCCAGATGGCAGTAGTCGTAGGCGGTGATCCCGCAGACATACATGCCGACTTTTCCGGGAACGATGGGCTGGAAGTCTTCTTTATTGCGGCTTTTCGTGTTGTAGATTTTCAAAGGCACGGCGGACTCTTTCCAATACTTGGCCCTTGCCGAGCGCGGTCACCAGGTTGGCCAGCTCCGGCCCCTCGGTGCCGCCGGTCAGGGCGACGCGGACGGGCAAGAACAGCTTCTTGCCCTTCATCTTGGTCTTCTTCTTCAGATCCTCGAGGATCTGCTCGTAGCGCTCGGGGCTCATCTCGCCCTCGCCCCCCTCGACCAACGAGGCGAAGGTCTCGAGCACTTTGGGGGTTTCGGGAGCTTCGAGCGCGGCCTTGGCCTCGGCGCTCTCCGGCGCCGGCGGCTTGAGCAGCAAATTCACCCAGCCGGCGACCTCGCCGAAATTCTTCACGTTGGGCCGCACCGCGAGCAAGGCCCTCTCGAGATTCTCGGCGCCGGCATCGACGTCGGTGCCGGCCAAGGCGGCCTTGGCCCGCTCGAGGTACTGGACCTCGCTCAGCCTGTTCATGTGAACTTGATTGATATGGTCGAGCTTGGCCCAATCGAAGATCGCGCTGCTCCGGGAGACCCGGCCCAAGTCGAAGCTCTCGATCAGGCCCTGGAGGTCGAGGATTTCCTTGCCCTCGGGCGGAGCCCAACCCAACAAAGCCAGGTAATTGAGCAAGGCTCCGGGCAAATAGCCCTTGGCTTTGAGCTCGCCGACCGAGGTGCTGCCGTTGCGCTTGGACAGCAGGGTGTGGTCCGGCCCCAGGATCAGGGGGAGATGCGCGAATTGCGGCGGCTCGAAACCCAGGGCCCGCTGAATGAGGATTTGGCGCGGGGTGTTCGACATGCCGTCCTCGCCGCGAATGACGTGGGTCACGCCCTGCAGGCAATCGTCGATCGCGCAGGCGAAAAGGTAGAGCGGCAGCTCGTTGGAGCGGGCGATGACGAAATCGCCGATGGTCAGAGTGTCGAAGACCTTCTCGCCGTAGACGATGTCGTTGAACTTCACGATGTCGCGCTCGACCTTGAAGCGCCAAGTCGGAGCCACCCCGGCCTCGACCTTGGCCTGGCGCTCGGCCTCGGGCAATTCCCGGCACTTCCCGCTGTAGCGGTAGGGCTTGCCGGTGGCCATGGCCCGGCGGCGCTCGGCCTCCAGCTCCTCGTGGCTGCAATAGCAGCGGTAGATCTGGCCCTGGGCCTGGAGCTTTTCGAGGTGCTCTTGATAGATCTTCAGCCGCTCGCTCTGGCGATAGGGCCCGACCTGGCCGCCGGCATCGGGGCCTTCGTCGTAATTCAGGCCCAGCCATTGGAGGTCTTGAAGGATGGCGGCTTCGTAATTTTCCTGGGAGCGCTCCTGGTCGGTGTCTTCGATGCGCAGGATCAGCTTCCCGCCTTGGCGGCGGGCGAAAAGGAAGTTGAAGAGCGCGGTGCGCACGTTGCCTTGGTGCAAAAGCCCGGTGGGGCTGGGCGCGAATCGGACTCGAGTCATGGTCGGCTCCCTGTGCTTTGGATTAAAACCACGGCCTTGGCGGCGAGGCCCTGCATCGTTCCGGTGAAACCGAGACCTTCCTCGGTGGTGGCCTTCACGCTGACCCGGCCGAGGGGAAGGCCGAGGGCGGCGGCGATGTTCTCGCGCATTTCCGGAATATGCGGGGCCAGCTTGGGCCGCTGGCAAACGAGGGTGGCATCCACATTGGCCACCTGAAAGCCCTTATTTTGAACCAAGCGGGCCACTTCGGCCAACAAAATCCGGCTCGAGGCCCCCTTCCATTTCGGATCGGTGTCGGGGAAATGCTTGCCCAAGTCGCCTTCGGCCACCGCCCCGAGCAGGGCGTCGCCGATGGCGTGAAGCAAGGCATCGGCGTCGGAATGGCCCAGCAGGCCTTTCTCGAAGGGAATTTTGACTCCGCCCAAGATCAAATCCCGGCCTTCGGCGAAGGCATGGACGTCATAGCCCTCGCCGATGCGGAAATCGGCGGCCATCCGATGGTTGTTCCTTTTCTCCAACAATGCTTCGGCCATCTCTAAATCCTCGGATCGAGTGATCTTGAAATTGAATTGCGAGCCTTCCACCAAGCGGACCTTGTGGCCCATGCTCTCGACCAAGCCGGCTTCGTCGGTGGCGTCCATGCCCTTGGCTTCGGCCCACTCCATCGCCTCTTCCAGCAAGGAGCGGGAAAAGACCTGCGGCGTTTGGATCTGAAACAAGCGCTCCCGCGACACCGTCTTTTGCACGTAAAACCGCTCGTCGGCTTTCTTCAGGGTATCGGCGGCCGGAATTGCGGTGACCGCGGCTCCGGTGTCTTGGGCGGCGGCCAAAGTTTTTTTCAACAGCTCTTCGCTGACCAAGGGCCGGGCGACGTCATGAATCAAAATCCACTCGGCGTCCGCCGCCACCCTTTGCAGGCCCCGGTGAACCGACTTTTGGCGGGTGATTCCGCCGGCGGTCACTTCAACCTCCGGCGGCAAGGTCTTCCGCCACTCGTCCACGAAATCCTGGGGCACGACCAAGACCAAGCCCTGGAAAAGCTTGTTGCCCAGGAAGCGGTCCAGGACATGGTCGATGACCCGCCGGCCGGCCAGAGGCAGAAACTGCTTCGGCAGCGTCGCACCCAGTCGGCTACCCGAACCTCCCGCCACTAAAATCGCCCACGCGGAGCTCATCGAAGAACCTCTAAGACCCCAAAATCCCCGTCGATTCGGATGAAACAGCCCTCGGAAATGGGGCTTTTAAAGAAAAGACGTGAGTCCTGGGTTTAGCGGCTTCAGGGGGTTTTGTCAAAAATTCCCTCGGCCAGGTGCCACGATGCGTCAAATGTACCGAATGACGCGCATGGCCTTGCTGATTTTTAAATTGGGATGCTAGGATTCCTGTACATAAAAAAATCCGGCACTCATTTAAAAGGACTTAGGGGGTTAGTTATGTCGAGGATTCGTGGGATTTTCCTGCTTTGCGCATTCGTCTATCTAAGCCTAGCCGCGGGCGGTCCGGCTCGGGCCCAAGAAGTGACTTTCGGGTCGCCGCGCGATATCGCCGAGATCGGCTTCTCCGGACTCGCTCAATTCGCGAATGGCTTCACTTTGAACCGTTTCGCGATCAACGCCAACGGGACGCTTGAAGCGGCCATCTTAGGGGTCGATAGCAGTCAGGACCCTCAGGAGCTGCCGATGCTCTCGGTGAGCTTCGCTCAGGACCAAGGCGCCTTCCTGCCGCCCATCGTCCTGTCCGGCGAGGACAACGTCGTCGAGCTGATCGCCTCGGTCGAAATGGACAGCGCCAATAACCTCCACGCCTTTAGCTCAAGGGTGGAAAATGGCGGATCGGACGCGCCTCAAATGAACGTGGTGAACAGCAACAGCGATGCCACCGTGGTCGGCGATCCGATCCCCCTCGCGCCGGGCACCGAGCCCGATTTCGCCCAGCTCTTCTCGAACACGACGATCGACGCCGAGGACAACCTCCATGTCGTCTTCTCCACGCTGTCTCCCGACACTTCCGATTTCACCGGCCCGCTTTACTACGTGCGCAGCGGCGACGGCGGCGCGACCTGGTCCCCGCCCAAACCGGTGGTCGGCGTTTCAGGCTCCCAGTCCAATAACTTCATTTATCCGTCGGTGGCGGCCGGCGCTGACGGCGAAACCGTCGTGGTCAGCTATTTCGACGCCAACCAGAACCAAATTAGGGCCGCCAAGAGCAGCGACGGCGGGGCATCTTTCCCCACGAACGAGGAAGTCTTCCAATATCCGGCCCAACCCCCCACGGTCTTCAGCAAAGTGGCCATGGACGCCGCGGGCAAGATTTACGTCGCCTACTCCGGCGATGTCGACGACGACCCTGCCAACGCCGAGGTCCTGCTGTCGACCAGCACCGACGGAGCCAGCTATGGCCAGCCGGTCACGGTCAACCAGGAACCCACCAATTTCGAGGGCCCGATCGTCAACATGGCGGTGGACTCGCGCGGGCGAATCGACGTCATTTGGCATTCCGATCCCGACGGCGACGATTTGACGCAGGCCTTGAATTTCGCCCGCAGCACCGACGGCGGAGCGACTTTCTCATCGCCCGTCACCATCGCGACCGCTCCCGATGGGCAACTGGCGATGAACGGCGGCATTCGCCACGATAGGTGGGGCCACGTTTTCGTCGACGTTATATACGCCCAATTCGATTTGATGACCGGCGGCTCGGTCCACATGGTGGTTGGGACCCCCGATGACCTGGGAGCCCCCGAGAATTGCGGCGACAGCTCCGACAACGACTACGACGGCGCGGTCGATTGCGACGACACCGAATGCGAGGGCGACGCGGCCTGCGTCGACGACAGCGGAATCGGCGGCGAAGCCGAAGGCGGCGGCTGCTCGATTTCGGGACATTCGTCGAAGCTGGGCTGGGCTGCTCTCTTCCCGGCCACCGGGCTCTTGCTCCTGCTGCTGCAAAGGAGGAAGGCTCGGGCCTCTTCCAGAGCTTAGGGCCTAGCCGCCAATGGGCTATGCGGTCCTTTTCATCGCCTTGATTTTGGGCCTCCAGGCGCCGGTAGCCGGCGCCCAGGAGCGCCTTTATCGCGGCGACCCCGACTCGCCCCTCGCCCGGTCGAAGAAGATCAATCCCAATCTTCGGGTGATGGCTCAGGAGCTGGGCCGGCGCGGGATCACGGACTCCAATGCCCGCGCGTCCCGAGCTTCCTCGCTGTCGGGCGGTTTCGCCCGAGTCGACGACTCGGCGGCACTGCAAGCCTACCTCCATCTCGACTCGGTCGAGACCGAAAAACTCGCGGCTCTCCAAAGTCGGGGGGTCCGCATCGAGATCAGCAATGCCAAGCTCGGCATCGTCCAAGGCTGGATTCCCTACCAACGGATGGACTCGGTCGCCGAACTCCCCTTCGTTCGCCGCATCACCGTGCCCAGCTTCGGGACCGCTAGACTAGCTCCTTGCGTCGACGAGCCCAGTGGCTGCCGGACCGAGGGCGACTCCATCCATCGGGCCGACGAGCTGCGGGATCTGGGTTTTGACGGCGGCGGCGTCCGGGTCGGCGTCATCTCCGACGGAATCGATGGTCTTTGCGACGCGGTCGCAGCCGGGGAGCTGCCGAGCGGCATCCAAGCTTTCGGGACTTGCAACGACGCCAACCCTTGCCTTTGCTCGAACGGCGCCGAGGGCACCGCCATGCTCGAGATCGTCCATGACATGGCGCCGGGCGCCGCTCTCGGCTTCGGCTCGGGCATCGCTTCCAGCCTTCAATTCATCCAAAGCGTCGAAGAGCTGACGCGGGATTTCCAGGCCGACATCATCGTCGACGACATCGGATTTTTCCTGGAGCCCTATTTCGAGGACGGGCCCATCGCTCAAGCCGTTCAGGCGGCGATCGACCAAGGAGTCCTCTATGTGTCCTCGGCCGGCAACCAGGCTCAGGAGCATTACGAAGGCGACTACGTGGATAGCGGTGACGGTCGGGGCAGCCATCAAATCAGCGGCGGCAATAACGTCTTCAACATCTCGGGCTTCTTCAATGTCCTAGTGATCCTCCAATGGAGCAACCCCTTCGGCCAAGCCGACGACGATTATGACATTTGCTTCGCCGACGAGACGCCGGAAGTTTGCGCCACCTATAACGAGCGCCAGGACGGTGATGACGATCCGCTCGAGTTCATGGCGGTGAACTGTCTTTTCGACGGCTGCGAGCTGCAAGTTCGCCGCGTCTCGGGCCAGGCTCAACGCCTCGAGCTCTTCATCCTGGACGGCGGATTGGAGCCCGGCGACCGGGTCCTCGAAGGCAGTATCTTCGGCCACCCCGCGGTGCCGGGCGTCTTCGCCGCGGCCGCGGTCGACGTGCTGGACCCCGGCAACGACACGGTCGAAGCTTATAGCTCCCGCGGTCCGAGTCGGATCGAGTTTCCCGCCCTGGAGATTCGCGACAAGCCGGACATCGCGGCCAGCGACGGGGTCGAAGTCAGCGGCTTCGGCGGTTTCCCCAGCCCCTTCTTCGGCACCTCGGCGGCAGCGCCGCACGTCGCGGCGGTGCTGGCTCAATTATTGGGTGGCCTGGGGCCGGCGGCGGATATCCCTCAGGCGGTCAAGGACGGGGCCGTGGACATCGAAGCCGGGGGTTTCGACTCCTTGGCCGGCTTCGGCCGATTGGACGCTTTGGCCGCCGCCGGTTTCCTCCAAAAGACGCCGGATTCCTTCATTGACAGTCCGGTGGGAGACTTGGAGATCGAACTGGGCGAAATGGTCGAGTTCCGCGGATCCTGCACGACTTTCGACGGCCTGGCGAATCCGACCTTTCATTGGAGCTTCGGGGAAAACTCGGGGATCCCCGATAGCGGAGCCGAGGATCCCGGATCGCTTGGCTTCGCCGAGGCCGGAGAATTCGAGGTCGCCTTCACCTGCACCGACGGCTCCGGGATCGCCGACAACACACCGGCCATCCGACTCATTCGAGTGCAAGGCCCGCCGACGCCCACGCCTCCCCCCTCGCCCTCACCCTCGCCTTCTCCGTCAGCCATCGCTTCGCCCCCTCCGGTAGTTCCGCCTTCGCCTTCCAGCGGGGGATGCTCGCTGATGATCGAGAGCCGAAAATAAAAAAGCCCTCCGGGGCTACCCGAAGGGCTTTTGAGAGAATGCTTGCTTTGCCGCGCCCCCTCTCCCGATTCGGCTTCGCCGAATCACCCTCTCCCGCAAGGGGAGAGGGAAACATGGAGGGGAGAAGATTTAGGCCGCCTTGAAGATCTCGTTGATCTCTTCCTCGATCTCGTCTTCCTCGCGGCCTTCGCAGATCGCGAGCTCCTTCATCAGGAGGCTCTTGGCGGTATCGAGCATCTTGCGCTCGCCAAAGCTCAATTCTTTCTTGAACTTAAGCAGGGAAAGATCTCGTAAAACCTCGGCAATTTCGTAAACCGAGCCGGTCTTGATCTTGTCCATGTACTCGCGGTAGCGGCGGTTCCAAGTCTGGTTGTCGATGTGGACATCGCGCTGCTTGAGGATCTCGTAGACGTCGTCGACCTCCTGGTCGGAAATGACCTCGCGCAGGCCCACCGCGTTGACATTGGCGGTCGGGACCATGATCTTCATGCCGCTGTCGAGGATCTGCAGGACGTAGAAGGTCTGCTTGGCGCCCATGATCTCCTTGCTCTCGATGCTCTTGACCTCGCCGACGCCATGGGCGGGATAGACGGCTTTGTCGCCAACCTTGAAGGGGAGCTCGGAAAAGGACTGCTTAGCAAGGCCCTTGGCCATGGAAAAACCTCCTACATGAATAGCAACACCCGCCTTGGGAACGGGTCTTACCCGGTTTCGTCACTAAAAATGTTAGATTCCCTCGATTTGAAGCAAGGATCGAGCTTGTAACACATCCGATGCCTGAGCGTCAACTTCCGCTAACGCCCTGTGTCAATCGAAGGACCTACCAGCCCCTTTCCTCATTCCCGAGGAATAAAAATTTGCAAACAATAACCGCTAGATAATAATTAGCGGGAAAATATCGTCTTTCCGAAATTATCGTCGCGATTAGCAAAAAGTTGTCCAACAAAGGGATATTTGAGGCCGATATGGCGAAAAAACAAGGTTCCCAAACTGTCCTACTCGACAAGATTCAGGGCCGCCGTGCCCGGATCGGGGTCATCGGCCTGGGCTATGTCGGCCTGCCCCTGGCGGTGGGCTTCGCCGAAGCCGGCTTCCGGGTGACCGGGATCGACCTCGACCCCCGTAAGGTGGCCGCCCTGAAGGCCGGAAAGAATTATATTCCGGATATTTCCAATGCTTTGGTCAAGGATCTTGTGAAGCGAAAATTGCTGGTCGCGACCGGCGATTTTCGCGCTGCCAGGGAGCTGGATACGGTCTCGATTTGCGTGCCCACGCCGCTCCGCAAGAGCCGCGATCCCGACATTTCCTACATCGTCCACGCCACCGCCAAACTGAAAAAAAACCTGCGCCGGGGACAGCTCATTGTCCTCGAAAGCACCACCTATCCCGGCACCACCGAGGAGATCCTCCTGCCCGAGCTCAGCTCCACCGGCCTCGAGGTCGGAAAGGACTTCTTCCTCGCTTTTTCGCCGGAGCGGATCGACCCGGGCAACACTCGCTTCGGCCTCAAGAACACTCCCAAGATCGTCGGCGGGATCACCGCCGCCTGCACCGAGGTCAGCGCGGCGCTCTACCGCCAGGTCAGCGACAAGGTCCTGACCGTCAGCTCCTCGGCTTCGGCCGAGATGGTGAAGATCCTGGAAAACACCTTCCGGGCGGTCAATATCGGGCTGGTCAACGAAATCGCCCAGATCTGCGACAAGCTGAAGATCGATGCCTGGGAAGTGATCGAGGCGGCCGCCTCCAAGCCCTTCGGCTTCATGCCCTTTTATCCGGGGCCCGGCCTCGGAGGGCACTGCATCCCGGTGGACCCCCACTATCTCTCCTGGAAGCTGCGCAGCATGAACTACACCACCCGCTTCATCGAGCTGGCCAGCGAGATCAACCACGAGATGCCGGACTATGTCTTTCAGAAGATCCAGGCTGCGCTCAACGAGCGGAAGAAATCGGTGAAGGACGCCAAGATCCTGCTGCTGGGCGTGGCTTACAAGAAGAACGTCTCCGACGTCCGGGAGTCGCCGGCTTACGATCTGGCCCGGCGCCTGATCGAGGCCGGAGCCAAGCTGAGCTATAGCGATCCTCATGTCCCGGTTTGGGCCACCGACTGGGGGAGCTTCCGTTCCCAAAAGCCAAGCCCCAAGCTATTGAAGGGTTCGGACTGTACGGTCATCGTCACCGATCATCAGGCCTTCGATTACCGCCAAGTCGTCGCAACGGCTCCGCTGATCGTGGACACCCGCAACGCGACCAAGGGGCTGGTTTCGAAGAAGATCGTCAAGCTCTAGCGGCAGGTGAAGATGAAGCGAAAGATCCTAATGGCCTTGGTCTTGAGCCTTATTCTCTCCAGTCATTGCCAAGCGGGAGAAGCTCCCGACCCGGTCGTCAAAAAAATCTGCCAAGGCACTTGTTCCGGAAAGATGGCCTGGGTCCAAGCCTGGAACGACGCTTCCGGCCAAGCCAAGGCCTATCAATATCAGGGCGGCCTCGACGCCTGCTCCCACCCGCCGCAAATATTCTACAAAGCTGACGGAACCGAGCTGGGAGCGTTCCCGGAATTCCCGGTGAATCCGCAGGACCCTGCTTCGACAGCTCGCTTGAAGGAGTTGCAGGCGAAGCGTGAGGGATGGCTGCGGGGCTTAAGCCCGGGAAAGAAGTTATGGTGCGACCGTCTCGGAGGATGAGAAGTCGTCGACGCTGAAAGATCTTACCCCCCTTTGAAAAAGGGGGGCTGGGGGGATTTGACAACCGTTGCAAAGCAATGGGAGTCAGCGACCAAATTTTTTGATGCCCTCTAACACTTTCAAAAAGTTTGCCCGGCCACAGCGTGGCCGGTTTGCCTTTTTGAAAGCTCTACCGTCTGAGCTACCTGATTTTTAGAGAATGTGGCCAGGGACGGAATCGAACCGCCGACACAAAGATTTTCAGTCTTCTGCTCTACCGACTGAGCTACCTGGCCAGCCGCCCCTTTTGGGGGCTAAGCTTGATATAAACAGCGTTTCGGACTGTCAATGGGATTATGGACCCTCCGCCGGTGCCATCCCCTCGCCCGCCAAAATCAGCTCGTCCAGCGTCTCGGCGATATCGAAGGTCATCGCCGAATAATGCTGCGGCGACTTATACATGATCGAGGCCGAGTTGGCGGTGTGGTCGAAGCCGAGGCAGTGGCCGATCTCGTGGGTCAGCAGCGGCACGTCGGTCGCGTTCTCGGAGCGGATGAAGACCGCGCAAATTTGCCCCTCTTCGATCCGTAGGGCGCCGGCCCTAGCATCCTTCTCCAATAAATCGTCATAAGGTCCGACATAGATGAGAAAAGGCGCGGTGACGTCGTCGACGATGGTCAGGAGGCCGGGAGCGACGTCATTCCAGGCCTCGACCGCCAAGGCCAAGCTGCCGAAGTCGCCCTGCTGCTCGTCGATCACAGTGGCAAAGGAGATGCGATAAGGAGGAAAGAGGGCTTCGTAGACATTGGGCTCCCGGAGGTAGGCATCCCAACCGCCGCAAGCGGCGAGGCTCAGGCAAAACAAGATGGCGAGAAAGTGGCGGCCCATGGGCCGGCCCTAACCAAAAGCCGAGGGCTCGGCAATCCCGAAAA
>DATEDP010000146.1 GCA_035281585.1 bacterium | reverse complement strand
ATTGAAACACTCCCCTGCCGGCTCTTCCGGCGAACCCTTGTACAATATATCGGCAAGTGCCGTTTCTTGTTGCGGATTTTGGCCAAAATCTTAAGGATTGACAGGGCCTGGCGAAACCCCTAATCGAGGTCGGGCCGATGGATGTTGCATGGATGGAGCAGGCTCTGGCGCAGGCCCGCAAGGCCGGGGCGCTGGAGGAGGTGCCGATCGGGGCCGTGGTGGTGGCCGACGACCGAATCGTCGGCCGAGGCTACAACCTCCGGGAAACCCGTCACCGCCCCACCGCCCATGCCGAGCTCCTCGCCATCGAGGCGGCGGCCCGGAAATTGGGCCGTTGGCGGCTGGAGGGAACGACCCTCTATGTCACTTTGGAGCCCTGCCTGATGTGCTGGGGCGCCATCGTCTTGGCCCGAATCCCCCGAGTGGTCTATGGCGCCAAGGACCCCAAGGCCGGGGTTTGCGGGTCGGTCTTGAGCCTGCACGAAGAGCGCCGCTTCAACCATCGACCCCAGGTGGAAGGCGGCATCTTGGCCGAGGAGTGTGGAAAGGTATTGAGCGATTTTTTCCTGGGCTTGAGGAAAGAAAAGCGAAAGTAACCATTGGGGTTGAAGGGGGAGAATGGAATTCGCCCCTGGGCTTTAGCCAACTCGGAATGCTCCGAGTTGGCGAATAGGAGAGGTGACCGAGTGGTTGAAGGTGCACGCCTGGAACGCGTGTGTACGGGAAACCGTACCGTGGGTTCGAATCCCACCCTCTCCGCAGCACAGATGTCATTCCGAGGAGCGGGGGCCCCAGTCGAACGCCGTGAGGTTCGAGTGAGACTGGGGGGACGAGGAATCCTTGCGGAGTTTCTTAGCGATAAGGTACTCCCCAGGGATCCCTCACTTCGTTCGGGATGACAAACCTGTCTTAGGAGAGGTGACCGAGTGGTTGAAGGTACTCGCCTCGAAAGCGAGCGTGCCTTAACAGGCACCGTGGGTTCGAATCCCACCCTCTCCGCAGCAAAGCGGAGGAGAGGTATGTGAAGATCAGGAGAT
The DNA here is from genome assembly GCA_035281585.1 of bacterium. Lineage (NCBI taxonomy): Bacteria > bacterium. Next base: position 13,750 of record DATEDP010000146.1, on the reverse strand, counting down.
CTCGGGTGCCCTTTGGGCAGAAATCTCCTCTCTTTTGGGATCTCGGAACGAGAGTTCCGTAATCCCACCCTCTCCGTATTACTTTAATTTTTTATTTCGACTGACCTGCACCGAGCGTTCGATCCATCGATCCAGCTCTTCAGGGTCTTCCATGATCTCTTCGGGGACCAACCAATAAGACATCGTAGTGGATCGGTGTTTGCCCCGGCTATAGACGAAGGGCCGGCTTTCCCGCCGCTCAAACTCTTCCCGATTGCTCTCATCCACCTTGAAGTAAAGAGCCCCATCGACAATGATGGCGAAGATAACCCCATCTTTATAAATTCCCCAGCCACCAAACATCGCACGAGAATGAATTCCGGGGATGTTCCCCAAAAGATCCTGAACCACATAATCCCGGAAGGATTGATCCTGTTTCATTGCTTTTCCCCAATAAAATATTCTTCCCTCGCATCCAAGCTCTTCTCCCCCCCGTAGGGTTGGGCAAAACCACCATACCAAGAAAGGGGGATCCCGTGAAAATACGGCTTCTATTCCTATCCTTGCTCTCCTGCTTTCTGGTCCAAATGCCGGCCCTGAGCTGGGCTTCGGACCACGACGACGGCGAGAACGACGTCAAAGCCCGAGCTCTGAACCTCACCGACCTCTATGTTTTTCGGGAGGGCGACCAGACCGGCGACGACGCCGACAACGCCAACCTCATCTTCATCATGAACACCAACCCGCGCTCGGTGGCCCGGCAGCAATATTATTTCAGCACCCAGGCCCGCTATGAGTTCCACGCCACCCGGCGCGCCGGGCCCGATGAACCGGTCACCGGCGGCGACGACGTGATCCTGCGCTTCACCTTCGGCGAGCCCAACGGCTCGGCCCAGCAGCCGATCACCGTCACGGCCGTCGTCGACGGGAGCAGCAGCAGCACCAGCGCCAATTCCGGCGGCGGCGCCATCCTGACGACCGCCCTGAACGCTTCGCCGGTCTCCAACGAGGTCAACGTCGGCGGCGGAACCCTCACCGTCTTCGCCGGCCTTCGGGAGGATCCCTTCTTCTTCGACGTCGAATCCTTCTTCCGAGTCCGAGCCGGAGCCCTCGGTTTGGGCCCGGCGGTCGGATTCCGGCCGGCGGCCGAAGCCGTCGATTTCGCGAAGGGCTACAACGTCAACACCATCGTGGTTCGGGTTCCGATCGACTTCCTGGCCGGAAGCAGCGGGGCCACGACCTTCGACGTTTGGGAAACCATCTCGGTTCCGGACATGATCACCGTCCCTTAAGGAATCAAAGCGAAAGGAGAAAAAAATGAATTCGCGCCATATCTTTCTCGGCCTGCTCATCGCCTCCGCCACCGGCCTCGCGGCCTGCGGAAACGGCGGCAACGACAACATGAATGGCGGCAACGGCAACAACCCGCCGAATCCGCCGGCCATGACCAACTTCGTCCAAGTCGAGCGGCTAGCCCGCCCGGCGATCAACGAAGGCCTGATCCTGAGCAATGACTTCCTCAACGCCTTCAACAGCATCCCGCCCAGCGCCGACTTGAGCGACGCCGCGGCGCCGGTGCGAATGGAAGCCGTCGCGACCCTCGTCGCGGTCGGCAACGCCGATCCGGCGGCCACCGCCGCGGCTTTCCTGCCCGACGTGATGCGCATCGACACCACCGTGGCCAGCCCGGTCGGGACCTCGGCCTTCGCCAACTCGCTCAATGCCGTGGGCAGCCCGGTGGCCGGTCGGAAGCTCGAAGACGACGTCATCGACGTCGTTCTGACCGTCGTCACCAGCGGCGGCATCACCACCGACAACGTCTCCTACGCCGGCGAGCCCGGCAACATCGCCCAGGGTCATCAATTGCTGAACGGCCAAAGCTCCTTCGGCACCGAAGCGACCTTCCCGTTCTTGGCTCCGGCCAACTAGGAGGAAATATGAAAACGCCCGCGCGGAAAAAGCTCCTCATTTGGTCGACCTTGACCTTTGGCAGCTTGGGTGGATTGTTTCTCGGCTCGATCTTCACTTCCCAAGATCGTCCCCAGGACTGGATGAAGTACCGCTACTCGGTTTCGGCCACCGCCAATTCGGCCGAAGTGGAGCTCGGACACTATGAGCAAAAAGTCCAAGCTCAGCCCGGTTCGGCTTCTCACTGGGCCGGTCTGGCCGCGGCTCAGCGCAAAGCCGGCAAGCGCAGCGGCGATGGCGCCAAGCTCGAGCAAGCCCGCGTCGCCGCCGAGAAATCGTTGGCCTTGCTGCCTCACTTCAACCCGGCGGCCCGGCTGGTCCTGGCCCAACTGGCCCAGGACCGCCATGATTTTCCCACGGCCTTGGCCTTGGCCGAGCAAATCCTCCGGGAGAGTCCCCAAAACCCCCAGGCGATCTCCGTCAAAGTCAGCTCCAACTTGGCCTTGGGCAGGACCGATGCGGCCCGGGAAGACGCCGAGTATTTGGCTCGGCGTTTCCCGGGCTTGCCTTCCTTGACGATGCGGGCCCTGCTCGCACTCGAGGACGGGCGCGAGCGCGAAGCCCTGGCCGATTTCGAAAAGGCGATTCGCTCCGAAGATTTCGGCGACCGCGAAGGCTCGGCCTGGGTGCGGAGCCTGCTCGGCCGCCATTATCTCCGCCAGGGAAACTTGAAAACCGCCCGCTTCCTGCTCGGCGAAGCCCTCCGCATCCAACCCGAAACCCCCTTGGCGATGGGCTTGCTCGCCGAGCTGGAAGCCAAGGCGGGAAATCTCGAGCAAGCCGAAAGCCTGTACCGCCGGGCCTATCAAATCCTGCCCGAGCCTTCTTTCCGAGTGGATTTGGGCGCCGCTCTGGCCGCCGCCGGCCGGCGGGCCGAAGCCGAGGCTTTGTGGGCCGAGGCCGAGATTCAAATGCGACTCGACCTCGAGACCAACCCTTACGGCCACCGCGGCGAGATGGTCCATCTGCTGTTGAACCGGGCCGACCCGGCCGATTTCCCGGAAGCGCTTCGCTTGGCCGAAGCCGAGGCCGAGATCCGAAAGAACCGCGAGACCATGGAAACCCTGGCCTGGGCTCATGAGATGGCAGCCTCGGCCAAATAAGGAGCAACCAATGAAGCGGCGAGCGGCCGAACCAGCAAAATTATGCTGAACTCCAGAGGTAGAGGATCAGGTAACATCCGAGATTGAAGATTAGAATCGACCATACCCGCGCGTAATCGAGCTTCCGCCTCGATTTTACTGCGGCCGCGCCGGGGATCGCCAACAGCGCCATGCTGAGGATCACGAATCCGGCGGCGAGAAGATGATTCCGCGAGAGATGAGCCCAGAGACTTCCCTGAGTCCATATCCCCTCCATCGCGGCAAAAATCAGCATGTTGATACAATTGCTTCCCACGATGTTGCCCGCCACTAAATGGAAGAGACCGGCCCTAATGGCCGCAAGGGATGAAAACAATTCCGGAAATGACGTGGTGAATGCCAACAAGCTCGTCCCAAAGAAGGTGTTGCCCAGTCCCGTGAGCTCCGCAATTTTCTGGGCCGACGTCACCAAATAAGGGGAAGCGAAGAAAATCAAGACTGCTCCCGAGATGAAGCCCATCATGGGCCGGATCAAGAGCTTGGCTTTCGGGGTATTAGTCGCATCGGGTTCCTCGACGCCGCGAGGTTTCTCAAAGATCGCCCGAAGTCCCACCAAGTAAGTGAGAACCAAGACCGCTCCCGAAAGGCTGAAGCCCGGTAAGCCGAGACCGGTTTGGAGGTAGATGAAGAACCCTACTTCCGCCGTGAGAATGGCGGCTAGCCCGGCCGACAGCCGGCTCTGGCGGGACATCCGGCAATCGACAGATCGCCAAAAAACCAGGCTCAAGGCGCAGAGGATGATGAGATTAACCAGCGAGCTTCCCAGGAGGTCGCCGGCTGCGAGGTCCGGGATCCCCCTCCGGGTTGCCTCAATATCCACGAAAAGCTCGGGAGCCGAGGTGGCCGCGGCCAAGAAAAGGCTGCCCACGAACAGGTGGCCGAGGCCCGTGATCTTGGCAATTTTGTCGGAGGCCCTCACGAGCCATCTCGCGGCGAGCCAGATCATGGCCGCACTGGCAAGGAATTGGAATAAGATCATCTAATGATCAGGCGCCGATCTTCTCGATCAAGTTCACCAGATCGTCGGCGTGCTCTTCTTCCATTCCGAGAATGCCTTCGAGCAAACGCCGGGTGGTCGGATCGTTGGTCCCCATGTAATTGACCATCTCGCGATAGCTGTCGATCGCGATGCGCTCGGCGACCAAATCTTCCTTGATCATTTCGATGAGGGTATTGCCCTCGACGTATTCGGCATGGCTGCGGGTCGCCAAGCCCTCGGGGCTGAAATTGGGCTCGCCGCCGAGCTCGACGATGCGCTTGGCGATTTGATCGGCATGGGTCTGCTCGTCGTTGGCATGCTCGAGGAATTCTTGAGCCGCGATCGGAGCGTTGATCCCCGAAGCCATGAAATAGTGCCGCTTGTAGCGGAGGACGCAGATGATCTCGGTGGCCAAGGCCTCGTTAAGCAGCTTGATCACCGTTTCGCGGTCGCCTTTGTAGCCGGGGGTCACCGCGCCCTGCATGATGTGCTCGCGGGCGCGCTTGCGGAGGGTTTGAACGTCGGTCAAGAAGGGCTTATCCATGGTCATCTCCTGTGGTTGGACATTCCCAAGAATGATGCCCCAAAAACCGACCCGATACCAAGCAATTCAAGAAAGCCTTTTGTGGAATTTCAGCACGCTCAAGGTCAGGACCGTCACGGCCATGAACGTCAGCACCGAAACTTCCAGCCAAAGGTCGGCCAAATTCAGGCCTTTCAGCAGAATCCCCCGGATAATCCGAAGAAAAAAGGTCAGTGGGATGACGTTGCCCAAAAGATAGATCGCCTTGGGCATGGTCTCGCGGGGAAAGAAAAACCCCGAAAGCAGGATCGAGGGAGCGGCGAAGAACATGATCATCTGGGAGGCTTGCATTTGATTCTCGGCCACCGTCGAGGCGAGCAGGCCCAAGCCCAGACAAACCATCATGTAAAGGCTGGTCAGGCTGAAGAGCAACCAAGGACTGCCGCGCAGCGGAATGCCGAAGAGGAAATGGGCGGTGCCGAGCACGGTGCCGGCGATGACCAGGCCCACCAAGAGATAGGGAATCAATTTGCCGAGGATCAATTCGTAGGGCCGGATCGGCGTGACCAGGAGCTGCTCGAGGTTGCCCCGCTCCTTCTCCCGCACCACCGCCGAGCTGGTGATCATCGGGATCAGCAGCATGAGAAGCAAGCCGACGACGCCCGGCACCAGGAAGTAGGAGCTCTTCAAGTCGGGGTTGTACCACATCCGGGGGCGGTAATCGATCGGCAGGAGCGCGGCGTTGATCAGGCCCTCGCGGTCGAGGAAAGCGCTGACGATGGCCTGGCCGGTATTGAGCGCGGTGTTGGCCGGGTTGGAATCGGTCCCGTCGATCAGCATTTGCAGCTCGGCGCCCTTGCCGCTGAGGAGCCGCTCGGCGAAGGCCGGCGGAATGTGGAGGGCGGCCTTGACCTTGCCCAAATCGAGAGCCCGCCGCAAATCGGCTTCGGACTGGCCGATATAATTGATGTCGAAATAGGCGCTTTCCCTCAAGGCCTCGACCAAACGGCGACTGAGCGGGGTCTGATCTTCATTGTAAACGATGGTGCTCAGATGCTTGACGTCGGTGTCGATGCCGTAGCCGTAGATCATCAGCTGCATCACCGGCATGAAGACGATCAAGGCCAGGGTCTTGGGATCGCGGAAGAGCTGGACGAACTCCTTCCAGATGATGGCCCGGATCCTATGCATCCTCCGACTCCGATAGGATCGCGAAAACGTCCTCCAAGGCCGCCGGCACCGTTTCGAGACGGCTGATCCGAATATTTTGGCCGGCGGCGGCTTGCCGGATTTCGGGGATGACCGCCTCGGCGCTTTTCACGTTGAGATGAAGGGTCGTGCCGTAAGCCGTGATCTCGGTCACGCCCGGCAGCTTTTCGAAAACCTTGGAGGCCTTCATCAGGGGCTGACATTCGACCTCGATGACTTGGCCCGGATTGTTGGCCTTGAGCTGGGCCGGCTGGCCGATGGTCAGGAGCCGTCCCATGCTGATGAAGGCGATCTGATTGCAACGCTCGGCCTCTTCCATATAGTGAGTGGTGACGAAGAGGGCCACTCCGCTATCGGCGAGCTGGTAGAGCACTTCCCAAAGCGCCCGCCGCGACATCGGGTCGACGCCGGCGGTGGGCTCGTCGAGGAAGAGGATCCGCGGCTCGTGGAGCATGGCCGCCGCCACCGCCACCCGCTGCTTCCAGCCGCCGGAAAGGTCGCCGGCCAGCCGTTCACGGTAGGGATCGAGGCCGGTCAGCTCGATGACCGCTTCCATCCGCTCCTTGAGCTTGTCGCGGGACAAGCCGTAGATCCGGCCGTAGAACTTGAGATTCTCCATCACGGTCAAATCGCTGTAGAGGCTGAAGCGCTGGGAAACGTAGCCGATCGCGGTCTTCACCTTTTCGGGGTCGCGGTTGACGTCGAAGCCCCCGACCATCGCGGTGCCCTCGCTCGGCTCGAGGATCCCGCAGAGCATCCGGATCGTGGTGCTCTTGCCCGAGCCGTTGGAGCCGAGAAAGCCGAAGATCTCGCCGTAGCGGATCGCGAAGCTAATGTGATCGACCGCGGTGAGCTTGCCGAAGCGCCGGGTCAGGCCCTTGGCCTCGATGGCGATCTGCTCGCTCATGGCGCCGCTCCCGGCCGCATCGGCAGGTCGACCTCGGCCGAGACGCCGGGCCGCAGGTATTGAGGCGGGTTTTCGAGGGCGATCTTGACCGCGAAGGTTTGGGTCACCCGCTCCTCCGGCGTCTGGACGTTGCGCGGGGTGAACTCGGCTCGGGGAGCGATGAAGGTGACTCGACCTTTGAACTCCTCGGCCAAACCGTCGAAGTGAAGCGTCGCCTCCTGATTCATCTCGATCCGGCTGACGAGGCCCTCGGGAATGAAAACCCGCACCCACATCCGGTTGCGGTCGCCCAAAATAAAGACCGGCGAATTGCCCGAGACCACCTCGCCGCTTTCGTGGACCTTGGTCAGCACCACGCCATCGATCGGCGAGATCACCCTTTGGTCGCGCATCGCCATCTCGGCCTGCTCCACCGCCTGGCGGCTGCCGCCGCCGCGGGCCAGGAGCAGCTCCTGGCGCTGGTACTCCCGCTCGGCCAAGTCGAAGCGATCGGTGAGGGCCAAGACTTGGCCCTGCTTCACCTCGTCGCCCTCGTCCACCGCCACTTGGATCAGGCGCCCGGCCACCGGCACGCCGACGCCGTGCTCGGTCATCTCGAGAGTGCCCGAGAGCTGGATCAGGTTCTCCGGGGCCTTGCGGGAACAGGCCAAGCACAGGGCCGGCAAAAGGAAGAGAAGCGAGAGTTTGACGCGCGGGTTTTTCATGAATCGGGCAACTCCTCCAGCCAAGCCTGCATTCGGCCCAGCCGATGTTCCAAATTGACCCAGGCCAGGCGATAGGCGGCGTCGGCTTGGTCCAGGCTTTCCTGGGAGGCGATGACTTCGCGGCGCGCCTCGACCACCTCGAGCTCGCTGCCCAGCCCGCTCTCCCGCCGGGCCTGGCTCACGTTCAAGGCGGCCCGGCTTTGGTCGAGGCCGGCCCGGGCCGCTCGCTGGGCCTCGATGCTCTGCTTGAGCGCGGCCAGGGCCGAGCGGACATCGGCCTCGCGGTCGCGGCGCAGCTGCTCCAAGCGCAGCTCGCTCTCCTGCAGCTTGGCCGAGGCTTCGCGAATCCGGGCTTCGCGAAGTCCGCCTTGGTAGAGCGGAATCGAAAGGCCGGCGCCGAAATTGTAAGTGTCGGTGGCATTGGCCGGATCGGGCCCGCTGGCGCCGTAGTCGGCGGCGCCGACGACTTTCGGAAAATAGTCGGCCTTTTCGACGCTCCGGTCTTGCCGGTCCAAATCGACTTGGCGGCGAGCCACCGCTAGGTCGGGATGTTGGTCGATCCAGCTTTGGATCTCGGCCTCGCCGGGCGCCGCCACCGGGCCCAGCGAAACCGAGCCTGGAAAGCGAATCGCCTGCTCCGGCGGCAAACCCAAAGCCGCCGCTAAGTCGAGCCGCCTTTCCTCGGCGTCGCGCTCGGCACCGGCGACTTGGTTGCGAACCGCGGCCAAGGCCGCACGGGACTGGGTCACCGCCAAGTCGGAGCCCAAACCGATCTCGCGCTCGGCGCCGGCCAAGCGGTAGCGGGCTTCCTCGCGCCGAACCAGGGCCCGGGTATTTTCCAAGGTTCGCTGGGCGCTTTGGGCCTCGAGATAGAGAGTGGCGGTCAAGGCCAAGGCGTCGGCCTCGGCCCGGCGCCGGTCCTCTTGGCTGAGCCGGGTGCCGAGCTTGGCCAATTTCAGCTGACGAAGGGCCGAGAGATCGAAGAGGGTTTGGCGCAAGGCGATCCGAGCGTCGAAGACGTTGAAAGGCGGAGGCTTGGGATCGAAAGTGAAGCCGGGAATTTGGGGGTCGATGCCGAAGGTCTCGAGGTTGACGGTCCGCCGGTACTGCGAGGCGGTCACGTCGAAGTTGGGCAGCAAGACCGACTTGGCTTGACCGATCCGGGCCATGGCGGCTTGAACCCGCTGGTCGGCGACCAGGACCTCGACGTGGCGGTTTTGGGCCAAGCGAAGCGCCTGCTTGAGGGTCAGGGGTTCCGGGGCGGCGAGGGCCGGGCGGCCCGCCAAGGCCGCAAGACCGGCCAAGACCATCGCCCAGGATTTGCCGCACCGGTTTCTTCCCATTGGTCATTGAAATTACTGACAAACCCGTTGCCAAGCCAAGCGATTTCCCATTAGTGTTTCTCCCCACAGGACAAGGGCTCAATCCAAGGGAGATCTCATGAAGCGAAAGCGAATTTTCGGAACTTTAGCCGGTCTTTTGGCCGCCACCTCCATCTCAGCCCTGGCCCAAGCCGCCAGCATCACCGTCAACACCGAGGCCGACGTCATCGACACGCCCGAATGCACGCTGCGCGAGGCCATCGCCTCGGTCAACCAGGACAGCGTTCTCGGCGGCTGCACCACCGCCGGCACCGGAACCATCGACACCGTCGAGTTGCCGGCCGGCAGCTACGTCCTGAGCCTCACCGGCTTCGACGACAACAACGGCAACGGCGACCTCGACGTCCTGGCCAACCTGACCCTTAACGGCGCCGGCGCCGACACCACCTCGATCAGCGCCCAGGGCCTTCAGGACAACGGCGAGCCCGAGCGGGTCCTGGACATCAATCCCTTGGGCCAAATCCTCAACGTCACGATCAATGGCGTGACCGTCCGGGACGGCTTGGAAAGCGACGACGGCGGCGGCATCCGCATCGAGGGCAATTCGAACAATGAGCTTTTGACCGCCAAGCTCGGCGTCTTCGACGGCACCTTCACCTTGGTCACCCTCAACGGAGTCCGGGTCGTCGACAACGAGTCCGACGATGACGCCGGCGGCATCCTCAACGCCTTCGCCCAAGTCGTGATCGACGATTCCGAGATCTCGAATAACATCTCCAATGAAAGCGGCGGCGGCCTCGAAAGCTTCACCGATCTCGAGGTCCGGATCGGCAATTCCGTGATCGATGGAAATACCGCTGTCTTTGGCGCCGGGATCTCCTCCGAGAGCGGCAATCTTTTCATCGACGCGACGACGATCTCGAACAACAGCGGAGCCTGCGTCGGCGGCGGCTTGGCCATCGATGGCCGGGCAACCGTGACCAACTCCACGATCAGCGGAAACCGGGCCGATGGCGGCGTCTGCGCCTTCGGCACGGTCGATCCGGTCAATGTCGGCGGCGGCGTGGCCTTGGACACGACCTCGTCACTCCTGATCGCGAATAGCACCATCAGCGGCAACTTCGCGCCCAACGGCGGCGGCGGCATCGCGATGGCGCTTCCGACGCCGGCGGCGCCTGCCCCGGTCACCGCCATCAAGCTCGGACAGCTCGGCGTCGAAGGCCTCCACTTGAACAACGCGACCATCGCTGAAAACAGCACCGACGGCGTCGGCGGCGGAATCCTGACTCTCGTCATCCAGCCGGTGGGCGAGCCTCCCTCGATGCTCCTCACCATGGCCAACAGCATTCTGGCCAACAATCAGGCCGGCGACTCCAGCCCCGACTGCGCGGCTGAATTCTTTTCCGAAGGCTACAACCTGATCGGCGACACCGAAGGCTGCGTCGGCTTTACCGCCACCGGCGACCAAACCGGCATCGATCCCCAATTGGGCCCGCTCCAGGACAACGGCGGCCCGACTTTCACCCACGCCTTGCTCGTCGGCAGCCCGGCCATCGATACCGCCAACCCCGACGGCTGCACCGACAATGCCGGCACTCTCTTGACCCGCGATCAACGCGGCGAAACCCGGCCGGTCAACGCCACCGGCCTGGCCACCGCGATCTGCGACCGCGGGGCCTTCGAGTTCCAATTGCCCGAGCCGACCCCGACGCCCACCCCAACGGCGACGCCCGGTTTCCTGCTCAACGGGACCGGCTGCGCCTTGGTCGAAAGCGCCGCGCCGAACGCAGGTCCGGCCCTCTTGGCCTTGCTCGCCGGCTGCAGCGCCCTGGCCTATCGGCGGCTGCGCCGGGCTGAGTAGCCGATCGATTTCCATTCGAGGAAGGCATCCCCAAAGGATGCCTTCCTTTTTTTTGGCGCTCGGACCAGAATGGCGGCATGTCCGGGATCGTCTTCTTCGACGGCGTCTGCAATCTCTGCAATGCCGCGGTTCGTTTCATCATCGACCGCGATCCCCGAGCTTATTTTCGCTTCGCCTCGCTGCAGTCGGAGGCCGCCGCGAAAATGATTCCGGCCGAATGCCGGGCCAGGGCCGGCGATTCGATCGTCCTACTGGAAAATGAGGAGTGCTTCGCCACTTCGACGGCGGCCTTGCGGATCGCCCGGCGGCTCCGCTTCCCTTGGTGGCTGCTGTACGCCGGGATCTTGATCCCGCGCTTCCTCCGCGACCCGATCTATTCCTGGATCGCCCGCAACCGCTACCGTTGGTTCGGGAAAAAGGACTCCTGCACCCTGCCGACGCCGGAGTTGAAGGGAAGGTTTCTTTAACCGGTCATCGTGGAGCAAGATGTCATCCTGAGCGGGGGCCCCAGTCGAGCGCCGCGAGGTTCAAGCGAGACTGGGGCGAAGGATCTACGACCTGCCAGGAACTATGAGAACCCAAAGCTCCTTCGTTGCCACGGAATCCCTCCGAATACACGAAGAAGCTTAGGTCTTTCAAAAAACCTAGGCCAGTCGCAGATCCTTCGCTTGGCTCAGGATGACGCCGGGACCGGCTAGAATAATCCGCCGAGCCCGCCGCTCTTGCGCTTGCCGCCGCCGAAGATCGAGCCGAGGACGCCGCGGATGATCTGGTTGCCGAGCTGGGAACCGATGCTGCGGGTGGCCGACTTGATGAAAGCCTCGCCGTAGCCCTGACGATTGCTGGACCGGGGCGCCGTCTTCGACTCGGCCTTGGCCGCCGCGGCCTCGGCTTGGGCTTGAGAAGCCTCTTCCTGCCGCTTCTTCAGCAGCTCATAGGCCGACTCCCGATCGACCAGCTTGTCGTAAACCCCGGCCAAGGGCGAGCGGGAGATTTTCTCGGCCCGCTCGGCGTCGCTCAGCGGGCCCACCCGCGATTCGGGCGGCGCGATCTTGACCCGCTCGACCGGCGCCGGCCGGCCTTCGAGGTCGAGCAGCGAGACCAGGGCCTCGCCGACTCCCAGCTCGGTGATGGCCTTCTCGGTGTCGATCGCCGGGTTCTGCCGGAAGGTCTGGGCCGCCACCTTCACCGCCTTTTGGTCGCTGGGCGTGAAGGCCCGGAGCGCGTGCTGGACCCGATTGCCGAGCTGGCCCAAGACGCTCTCCGGGATGTCCATCGGGTTCTGAGTGATGAAATAAATGCCGACGCCCTTGGAGCGGATCAACCGCACCACCTGCTCGATCTTCTCGAGCAGGGCCTTGGGCGCGCCGTTGAAGAGGAGATGGGCCTCGTCGAAGAAGAAGACCAACTTGGGCCGGTCCAGATCGCCGACTTCGGGCAAAGCCTCGAAGAGCTCGGAGAGCAGCCAGAGCATAAAGGAAGTGTAGACCTTGGGGTCCTGCATGAGCCGCTGGGAATCCAAGACGCTGATCACGCCATTGCCCGAAAAATCCTTCTGCATGAGGTTTTCCAGCCGAATCGCCGGCTCGCCGAAAAAAATCTCGCCGCCCGACTCGCCCAGCACCAAAAGCTGCCGTTGGATCGTGCCCAAGCTTTGGGTCGAAAGATTGCCGTAATCGGCCTTCAGCTCCTTGGCCTGATCGCTGGCGAAGCTGAGCATGGCCTGCATGTCCTTCAAGTCGAGGAGCAGGAGGCCGTTGTCGTCGGCGACCTTGAAGACGATCTGCATCACGCCTTCCTGGGTGTCGTTCAAATCCAAGACCCGGCCCAAGAGCAGCGGCCCCATCTCGCTGACCGTGCCGCGCAGCGGGTGGCCCTTTTGGCCGTAGATGTCCCAAAAGATCGTCGGGTAGGCCCGGGGCTGATAGTCGAGCTTGAGCTCCTCGATCCGGGCCTGGATCTTGCCGCCGGGCTGGCCGGCGGCGGCCAAACCCGAGAGGTCGCCCTTGACGTCGGCCATGAAGACCGAGACGCCCTCGCGGGCGAAGCCTTCGGCCAGGCGCTGCAAGGTCACGGTCTTGCCGGTGCCGGTGGCGCCGGCGATGAGGCCGTGGCGATTGGCCATCTTCAGCTCCAAAGCGACGGGGCGATTTTGGGAGTCTTTGCCGAGGAGGATCTGGGTCATAATTCTTCCTTCGCTGGAAAGATTTGATCGAGGGACTTCAAGACCGAAGCATCGAGGGGCACTTTCAAGGCGCCGAGGTTCTCGGCCAGCTGCTCGGGCCGGGTCGCGCCGGTGATGACGCTGGAGATGCCGGGTTGGGCGGCGGCCCAGGCCAGGGCCAATTGGGCCCGGCTGCAGCCGAGCTCCTCGGCCACCGCCTTGAAGCGCTTCACCTTGGCCAAGCGCTCCGGCGTGATCACCGATTCGCGGAGCCATTCCATCTCGGCCAGCCGGCTGCCCGGCGGAAGGCCTTGGTCGTATTTGCCGGTGAGCAGGCCCGAGGCCAAGGGGCTCCACACCGCCAAGCCCATTCCATTCTGAACGGCGACGTCGCGGACTTCCTCCTCGACCCGGCGCCGGGCCAAGAGGCTGAACTGGGGCTGCTCGACCTGGGGCCGGTAGAGATTTCGGCTGCCGCAAAGCTGATTCACCTCGGCCAGCTGCTGGCCGCTCCACTCGCTGGTGCCCCAGTAAAGCACCTTGCCCTGGTGAACCAAGTCGTCCATCGCCCGGACGGTTTCCTCCAGCGGCGTCTCGGGATCGGCCCGGTGGCAGAAATAGATGTCGAGATAGTCGGTGCCGATTCGCTTCAGGCTCTTTTCGACCGATTCGAGGACGTGCTTGCGCGAGAGGCCGCGGTCGTTGACGTCATCGCTCATCGGCCAGAAGACCTTGCTCGAGATCACCAGCTCATGGCGCGGAAACTCCTTCAGCACCTCGCCCATCGCCTTTTCGGATTCGCCGCGGGCATAGACGTCGGCGATATCGAAGAAATTGATCCCGGCCTCGAAGGCTTGGACGATGATCTTTCGGATGGTCTCGGCGTCCTTGACGCTGCCGCCGTAGGTGGTCCAGCCGCCGAGGCCGAAGACGCTAACCTTGGCGCCGCAGCGGCCGAGCGGGCGGTAAGGCATGCTGAACTTGGACATGGG
>DATEDP010000145.1 GCA_035281585.1 bacterium | reverse complement strand
AAAAAGGCCCGCCGCTCTCGCGACGGGCCCTGCCTTTTTAACCCTTTTTCGGATTCAGGGGGTTTCAAGCATGTTGAAAAAGGATTTTTGCATGCGCGGCGTCAGCATGGTCCAGACCACGACGCTGCCCTGCCGGATGAGATAGGAATCCCCCGGCAGATAGAGCCTCGTCTCGCCGGTTTCATCCTTCATGAGAAAGGCCCCGGAAATGACGGTGCCGTGCTCGGTGAAGGGGAAAGTGATGCGGACTTGGCTGGGCCCGGTGGCCTCGAAGATCCCGGCGCTGGCCGTCGGGGTCGCGTAATCGAAGCGGGCGAAGATCCGAAGCTTGCCCCAGAGGACCTCGCCGCCCAGGGCCGCCGGGTCGGGGAATTCGATCATCTCGGACTGGGGTATGGTATCACCGAGATTATAAGTGACTTGCTCGCCCACCGGCACATTGTCCACCGGGGGCAACTGGGCCTGGGCCAAACTTGGGACCGCAAACATCATCGACAATAAAATCATCATTCGTCTCATAACATGCCTCCCTTTCCGGAATGAATGGTTGATAGCCGCGATTTTAAGAATCGGCTCCGGGCCGCGAGTCCCTAAAAAGGGGGATTTTTGGATTGATGGGGGTGGGGGCGGAGCCTAGAATGAAGCCTCCCATGCTCAGCTCCGCCGCAAGAGAAGGCCTGCTCATCGACGTGGTACGCTCCGCCTATGAAGCGGTCAGCTTCGAGGAGTTCGGCGGCCAAATCCTGCCTTCGCTGGAAAGGCTCTTCGACACCAGCACCGCCCTGTTATTCCGCTGCGATGAGCAAGGCCGGCCCCTCGCCTTGGCCGGATCGTTGGCCGAATGTCATGAATATTACGCCAAGCATTACTATGCCCAGGACCCCTTGCACCCCCTGCTGCGGCGGCTCAATCCCCGCTTCTTGCACGCGCCCAGCCTGCCGGAGTGGAAGGAATTTGCCCTGCATCCCGCCCATACTTATTGCGCCCAACATTACGACTTCGAGAATTTCATCCACCTGCGGCTGAGCGAAGGCAAAATGCACGCGCCCGGCATGGTCGGGATGCTGCTGGCTCGGGCCGATTGGCAGCCGGACTTCAGCCCTGGCGAGCTGAAAACCTTGATTCGCCTGATCCCGGCCTTGAGCGCTTTGGCGTCACGAAGCTCCCAGGGCCTGGTCCCGCCACGGTCGCTGGCCGATTGCCTGGTCGATTTCGACGCGCCGCCGCGCCTGGCCTTCGACGCCCGCGGAGCCTTGCTCTGGGCTTCCGAGCGGGCCGAGCAACTGCTCGAGCTCAAGTCACGGGGCGAAAAAGGCGTCCCCGAAGCCTTGAGCCTCGCCGTGCGGCGGCTGGCGGCCTTGCTGCGGCGGGATGCCAATGGCCTCCCGCCCCAGCCCGATCTCGAGCTCGCCCTGGCCACGGGTCCGCTGCGAGCCGAGCTCCAGCTCGCCCGCGGCTCCGAAAAGACTTTCATCCTCGTCACGCTCGAGGAGCCGGAGTCCCCTCGCCGGATCGAGGAGCTGCGGGCCCGGCATGGCCTGACCCGGGCCGAAGCCCAGGTGCTCCAGCTGATCGCCCAGGGCCTGGGCGATCGGGAGATCGCGAAACGGCTTTTCGTCTCGGAGGAAACGGTCCACACCCACGGCGGAAGAGTGCTGGCCAAGCTCGGCGTGCGCTCCCGGCTCCAGGCGGCGCTGTTGGCCCACGGCCATCGGATCGAAGCCGAGGCCGAAAGGGCGAATAAAAGTTAAGGGCGCCGGCGGTTCGATCCGGCGCCCTTCCCTCGGCCCTATTTCCCCGCTCAGTCGTGCTCGACGTCGCTCGGGCAATTCGCGTTGGTTTCGTCGGCTTGGGCCACGCCATCGCCACAATCGGGGGTGCAATCCTCGGGGGCGTTGTCATGGTTCTCGCCGCGGCTGGGCACGCAAATGCCGTCGCCGATGAAGGGCGCGGGGAACGGCGGCGAGTAGGGCCAAAGCGCGGCCTCGCCGCTGTCACCCTCTTCGAAGGGATACCAGATCGACAGGACCCAGGAGCTTCGGTCGAAGGTCTTCGGCCATTGCAGGGCATCGAAGAGCTTGCCCATCGTGGGCTGGGCCATCATCGCGTTCAGCGTGGCGAAGTCGGGCGCCGGCGGATCGGGCAAGGCCTCGCGGTTGTCGAAAGTGACGATGTTCACGACCCGTTGCTCTTCGTTGTAGAGCAGCCAAATCGCGGTGTAGCCTCGGTTGTAGGCCTCCAGGACCAGCAAGGGATAGACGACCTTGAGCAGCAGCTCGACGGCCGGGCCGCCATGGGCCGGCGTCTCCCAGCGCTCGGTGCGCAGGACGTGCTGGCTGGTGCGGGAGCTCTTGAACTCGTAAGCGCCGATCACCTTGTAGAAGGCGGCGGCATGGTTGATGAAATAGGCCCGTTGCGGCATCAGCAGGCCGTCGAGGATGAAGTCGTGGCTGACCCAATTGTAGAAGTCCTCGGCGTCCTCTTCGGTGTCGAAGAGGAAGGTTCCGCCGCTATAGGGCAGCCCCTGTTCGTCGAAGGTGAAGGGAATGTGCTTGATCTGGAAGCCGGGGCGGGCCGCCATATACATGCGGTCGCGCTCGATGGCCGCCCCGAGCAGGAAATCCGGGTTTCCCAAGGTCAGCGCGGGGTCGAGCATGAAATCGTCGGTGGCGGCGCCCTTGGCCCGGATCTCGCCCGCTTGCGACGGGACGGAAAATCCGCCGGCCAGGAAGCATCCGAATAGAAATGCGGCCATTATTTTGATACTGATTCTCGGCATGTGATCCTCCTTTGCCTGAATCGATGTTGAAGATAGGCCGATTCTAGAGCCGAGGGCGGATCGGGCTCATCCTGAGCAATATTGAATTTTGGAGATTGAGTGAGACCGAGGTCTCATCTAAAATAAGCGCCGGATATGTTGGGTTCAGGGGAACAATCGAAATTAGCCGGCGAAATCCTTCGGGAATCCTACGAGGCGATCACCCTCCAGGACCTCGGGCTACGCATCCTGCCGCTCATCGACCGGCTCTTCGACACCAGCACTTCCTTGCTCTACCGCTGCAATGAGCGCCGCGAGCTGGTCGCCATCGCCGGCAGCCTCAGCGAAGCCCACAATTATTATGCGGAGCACTATATCTCCGACGATCCGATGCAAGAGGCTCAGCGGCAGCGCAATGCTTGGATCCTCCACGGGCCGAGCTGCGCCGAATGGAAGGGATTCATCGATCGGCCGGTCCACACCGAGTTCGCCACCCATTACGGCGTCGACAATTACATCTCGATCAAGCTCAACGACCGAAACATGCACGACGCCGGTCAGGTCGGCATCATCCTGGCCCGGACCGCCAAGCAGCCCGACTTCAGCGAGCGCGAGCGGATGAACTTGAGCAACATCCTCCCGGCCTTGGAAGCCCTGACCCGGCGCGACGAGCGCTGGGAAACCCAGTTCCGCTCCCAGCCCTTCCTCGAATCGATGCTCGATCTCGACGACAAGCCCAAGATCGCGATGGACAGCCGCGGCTCCCTGCTCTGGGCCTCGGAGCGGGCCGGCGCCCTACTGAATCTCGGTGGAAACCAAAAGCGCGCTTTGCCCGAGGCCTTGGTCAAGGCCGGCCGCCAGCTCGGCGCCTTGCTTCGGAAAAATTCAGCTCTCCCGCCTCCGCCCAGCGCGGTCGCGGTTCCGCGCCAAGGCCAAGAGCCGATTCGCGCCGACCTAAGGCTGGCCCGAACACCCGGCGGGAGCGCCTTCATCATCGCCGAGCTCGAAGATCCCGGCTTGTCGCCCCAGCTGGAAGAGCTGAAGGCCCGCCACCAACTGACGGCCGCCGAAACTCAGGTCCTGCGCCTCATCGCTCAGGGCTTAAGCGACAAGGAGATCGGCCGCCGCCTCTTCGTCTCGATGCCGACGGTTCATTCCCATGTGACCCGGATCTTGGGAAAGCTCGGCCTCTCTTCGCGGCTCCAAGCCGCGCTCCTCGCCCGCGGTCATCGCCTGTAGCGCCGCCGATTTCCCCCCTTTGAAAAAGGGGGGATCAAGGGGGGATTTGAAGCGGTCGCACGAACACCAATTCAGGTTCGGCCACCTGTCGCATCTTTAAATCCCCCCTGCCCCCCTTTTTCAAAGGGGGAAAAGTTTTCCGCCAAATTTTTCTTCTCCCGATAAAATCGGACTTGCGCCCTCGAATTTTTTCTCGCACAATTTTTGTACAAACTTACCTTTCAAATTGATTGGGGGAATACGAAAGGTCTTAAGGGGAGGTGTGGTGTGCGAGTCCTTAAGGCATTGTTGTATTCTTCCGTCCTATTTCTTTCACTCTCAACCTTCAGCAACGGCGCCCTGGCGGGTCGAGACTCCTACGTTCACAACGGATATACCTCGAACCTGCAGGGAATTTATCAGACCACGATCCTGCGGGCGGTGGTGGAGGTGCGGGACGGCATCGGCGGGGAGCTTCTCTATAGCCAGAAGTTCTGCAATCCCAACAATCAAAACGACGTCAGCGCCATGCTCCGGATGGAGGCCGGCCACTATCAAGCCACCTTGAACGTCGATCCGATGGTCCTCGCCGCGGCCGAGGATCCGGTGCTCGAGGTCAGAACCTTGCGATCCGATGGAACCTGCAACACCATTCTGAGCCAAAACAACGCGGTGAGATATCGGCCGGAAAAGATCGGCGCGCGAGCTTACGCGGCCTGGTCTCAATTGGCCGACGTCGCGGCCGGGCTGCTGCAAACGCTCGGCGTCTTCGACGAGGAAGGCAATCTGCTCTACGAATTGACCCTGCCGGCGGACAACGGAAGCGCCGGCCAGCTGCTCAGCACCGACGGCAGCGGCAATTTGAGCTGGATCGACGTCAGCGGCATCGAAGGACCGCCGGGGCCTGAAGGGCCTCCGGGGCCGCAAGGACCGGTCGGAGCCACCGGGCCGGCGGGCCCAACCGGACCGGCGGGGCCCGCGGGGGCCGACGGCGCCGCGGGGCCGCCAGGGCCG
>DATEDP010000144.1 GCA_035281585.1 bacterium | reverse complement strand
TCCAGGAAATTCTCGGGTGTACTTGATGCAGGCAGCGTGGACCTCGGTGCCGGCCTTGGTGGTTCTCGCCCGGCCGGGGAGCCCGGCCTATCTTGGGCAGAGCCGCAAAGAGGTCTTTCAGCCAGCACAGTGGTAGGTCGGGGTCTGGGGGCGGGGATGCCTCTCGAAAATATCTCTGCAGGAGGGAGGGCGTAGGAGGGGCAAAAAATCCGACGGAGCAAAAAACTTAGCGGCTGACGAAGGAAGCCGCTAAGTTTTCTTGCGAAGCGGATTTTTTGCCCCGACTAGCCCGACCGGGCAGAATTTGAGAGAGGCATCCCCGCCCCCAGACCCCGACCGGGCAAAAGCGCCAAAGCCGGCAGCACCACAAAGCTCCCCCTTTTCTCACTTGAAGAGCACAAAAAAATCGAAGTAGTACAAGGACAAAGGAGTTCAGACCATGTCGACCAACTTCAAGCCCTCCCACGAAGAAGAGGAATTCATCGCCCGCCAGGAGATCGAGAAGCGCCAAGAGCTGGCCGAGAAGGTCAAAGCCGATATGGCGGCCGCCGAGCTGGAAAAACTCAAGCAATTACATTGGCATCACTGCGCCAACTGCGGCTTCGAGATGCATTCGATCGTCTATAAGGGCCTCACCATCGAGAAGTGCCCCAACTGCAACGGAATCTTCCTCGAGGCGGGCGAGCTCGAGCGCATCGCGGGCAAGGAAAGCGGCTTCTTTTACAACGTCCTCGACCTGTTCAAATTTTAAAGGACACCATGATCAACCGCGAAACGATCCTGAACATCGCCAAGCTGGCCCGGCTTCAGCTTTCCGAAGCCGATATCGGCAAGTACACCGAGCAGCTCAACAATATCCTCGGCCACGTCGAGAAGCTGAAGCAGCTCGACACGTCCAAGATCGAGGCCACCACCCACGCGGTCGAAGTGCCCAACCCCTTGCGAGCCGACGAGGTGAAGCAATGCCAGGTGATCGACGCCGTCCTCGAGATCTCGCCGGACCATGAGGCCCACTTCTTCCGCGTCCCCAAGGTGATCTAATGGAACTCCACCACCTCACACTGGCCGAGGCGGCCGAAAAGCTGGCCAAGAAGGAAGTCTCTTCGAAGGAGCTGACCCAGGCAACTCTCAAGCGGATCGCCGAAGTCGATCCCAAGGTCGAGTCCTACCTGACGGTGACCGCCGATCTAGCCCTCCAAAAAGCCGAGGACGTCGACGCCAAGATCGCCAAGGGCGAAAAGACCGGGCCGCTCGCCGGCATCCCCTTCTCGCTCAAGGACATCTTCCTGACCCAAGGCATCCGCACTACTTGCGGCTCCAAGATCTTGCATAACTTCATCCCGCCCTATACCGCGACCTCGGCCCAAAAGCTCTTCGATCAGGGCATCGTCTTGACCGGCAAGGTCAACATGGATGAGTTCGCGATGGGCTCCTCGACCGAGACCTCCCATTTCAAGAAGACCAAGAACCCTTGGGACCTCGAGCGCACCCCCGGCGGCTCCAGCGGCGGCTCGGCGGCGGCGGTTTCGGCCGGCCTCTGCTATGCCACTCTGGGCACCGACACCGGCGGCTCGATCCGCCAGCCGGCTTCGCTGACCGGGATCGTCGGACTCAAGCCGACCTACGGCCGGGTCTCGCGCTTCGGCGTGATCGCCTTCGCCTCCTCGCTCGACCAAGTCGGGCCGATGACTAAGGACGTCCGCGACTGTGCCATCGTCCTCAACGCCATCGCCGGCCACGATTCGCGCGACTCGACCTCCTTCAAGGCCGAGGTTCCGGATTACACCGCCGCGCTGAAAAAAGATTGCAAGGGACTGAAGATCGGGGTGGCCAGGGAATACTTCATCGAGGGCACCGATCCCGAGGTCGACGCCGCGGTGAAGCAGGCCTTGGAGACCTACAAGGCGCTCGGCGCCGAAATCCGGGAAGTCTCGCTGCCCCACACCGAGTACGCCGTGCCGACCTACTACATCCTGGCGCCGGCCGAGGCCAGCAGCAACCTGGCCCGCTACGACGGCGTCCGCTTCGGCCACCGCACTGAAAATCCCAAGGACCTCTACGAGCTTTACACGAAGTCGCGCTCCGAGGGCTTCGGTCCCGAGGTCAAGCGCCGGATCATGCTCGGCACCTATGTGCTCAGCGCCGGTTACTACGACGCTTATTATTTGAAGGCTCAGCAGGTCCGGACCCTGATTCGCCGCGACTTCGAAAACGCCTTCAAGGAAGTCGACCTGCTGGTGACGCCGACCTCGCCCTTTCCGGCTTTCAAGATCGGCGAGAAAGCCGACGATCCGATTCAGATGTATTTGAGCGACATCTTCACGATCAACGTCAACCTGGCCGGCCTGCCCGGCATGAGCCTGCCCTGCGGCATCAGCAAGGGCGGGCTGCCGATCGGCATGCAGCTCATCGCCGGCCATTTCCAGGAAGAGAAGATCTTCCACGCCGCCTATGCCTACGAGCAGGCGAGCGAATGGCACCGCAAGAGGCCGCCGCTATGACACCATTCGAAACCGTCATCGGGCTCGAGGTCCACGCCCAGCTCAAGACCCAAACCAAGCTCTTCTGCGCCTGCTCGACCGAGTTCGGCCGGCCGCCCAACACCAACACCTGCGAGGTTTGCCTGGGCCTGCCCGGCGTCCTGCCGGTCCTGAACGGCAAAGCCGTCGAGTACGCGGTCAAGGCCGGCTTGGCCACCCATTGCCGGATCAAGCGCAAGAGCGTCTTCGCCCGGAAGAATTATTTCTACCCCGACCTGCCCAAGGGCTACCAGATCAGCCAGTACGAGTTCCCGATCTGCGAGAAAGGCTATCTCGACATCGAGTTCGACGGCCAAGGCAAGCGGGTCGGCCTGACCCGGATCCACATGGAAGAGGATGCCGGCAAGTCGGTCCACGATTTCGGCGATCCCGCCTATAGCCACGTCGACCTCAACCGGGCCTGCGTGCCGCTGATCGAGATCGTCTCCGAGCCCGACATGCGCTCGTCCAAGGAAGCCAGCGCCTATCTCAAGCGGCTCCGCGACATCTTGGTCTATCTCGACATCTGCGACGGCAACATGGAAGAAGGCAGCTTCCGCTGCGACGCCAACGTCTCGATCCGGCCCTTCGGCCAGGAAAAATTCGGCACCCGCTGCGAGCTGAAGAACATGAACAGCTTCCGCAACGTCGAGCGGGCCATCGAGTACGAAGTCAAGCGCCAGGAAGCGCTGATCCTCGACGGCAAGCAGGTCGTCCAGGAGACTCGGCTCTGGAACGCCGACAAGGGCGTCAGCGAGTCGATGCGCTCGAAAGAAGAGGCCAACGACTACCGTTATTTCCCGGATCCCGACCTGCTGCCCTTGATCGTCGAGGAGAGCTGGGTCGAGCAGATCCGCAAGAACCAGCCGGAGCTGGCCCACGAGAAGAGCCAGCGCTTCGCCAAGGACTACGCCATTCCGGCCTACGACGCCGAGGTGCTCACCGCCGAGAAGCCGGTGGCCGAACATTGGGAGGCCGCGGTCAAGCTCTCGGGCGTCGAAGCCAAGAAGGTCAGCAATCTCTACATGACCCACTTGCTCAAGCTGCAGAAGGATTTCCCCGAGACCTTCGATAGGATCAAGCCCCAGATCGTCGCCGAGGTCTTCAAGCTCAGCGAATCGGGCCAGGTCAGCGGCGGCATGGCCAAGGAGATCTTCAGCGAAGTCGCCGCCACCGGCAAAACGGTGGCGGCCATCGTCGAGGAGAAGGGCTTCGTCCAGGTCTCCGACACCGGCGCCATCGAAAAGATCATCGACGAAGTCATCGCGGCCAATCCCAAGCAACTGGCCGATTTCCGCAGCGGCAAGGACAAGCTCTTCGGTTATTTCGTCGGCCAGACGATGAAAGCGCTCCAGGGCAAGGCCAATCCGGGGATCGTAAACGATTTATTGACGAAGAAATTGAAAGGCTAATTCCCCCTCCTTTGTAAGGAGGGGGTCAGGGGGAGGTAGAGAGACTGCTATGACGCTAAATTTCGCATCACCGCAAATTCTCTACCCCTCCCCAACCCTCCCCTTACAAAGGGGAGGGA
This sequence comes from bacterium, assembly GCA_035281585.1. NCBI lineage: Bacteria > bacterium. Next base: position 2,806 of record DATEDP010000144.1, on the reverse strand, counting down.
GAAAGACTCTATGAACTTCTTCACCCTCCAATGGCAGGACGACGCGGTGGTCATGATCGACCAGCGTAAGCTCCCCAACGAGGAGATTTACAACACCTATCGGACGGCCGAGGAGGTCGCCGAAGCCATCCAGACCATGGTCATCCGCGGCGCGCCGGCCATCGGCGTCGCCGGGGCCTTCGGCATGGCCTTGGCCGCCAACCATTCCAAGGCCAAGGACCGCGAAGCCTTCTTCGCCGAGATGGACAAGGCGGCCGAGCTATTGATCAGCCAGCGCCCGACCGCGGTCAACCTGGCTTGGGCGGTCAAGCGGGTGCAAGGCTTCTACCGTCAACAGAGCGACAGCAACCTACTGGTCCTGCAGAACAAGATTTTGGAAGAGGCCCTCCGGATCTTCGAGGAAGACGTCCGGATGTGCCGCCAGATGGGCGAGAAAGGCGCGCCGCTGATCGAGGAAGGCAAGACCTACCTCACCCACTGCAACGCCGGCGCGCTGGCGACGGCCGGCGAAGGCACCGCCCTTTCGCTTTTCTACGAGGCCCAACGCCGCGGCAAGAAGTTCAAGGTCATCTCCTCCGAAACCCGGCCTTTCCTGCAGGGAGCCCGGCTGACGGCTTGGGAATTGAGCAAGAACGGCATCGACGTGACCTTGGTCACCGACAACATGGTGGCCCACCTGATGCGCCTCGGGAAAATCCACGGGGTGGTGGTCGGCAGCGATCGGATCGCGGCCAACGGCGACGTCGCCAACAAGATCGGCACCTATGGCGTGGCGGTCCTGGCCAAGCATCACGGAATTCCCTTCTACGTGGTGGCGCCCTCCTCCACCGTCGACCTAGCCACGCCCGACGGCGCCCACATCCCGATCGAGGAACGGAAGAGCGAGGAGGTCACGGCCTTCTTCGGCACCAACACCGCGCCCAAGGGCATTCAAGTCTTTAATCCGGCCTTTGACGTGACCCCTCATGAATTGGTAGAGGCCATTATTACCGAGCGAGGCATCCATCGGATGCCGTACACGGAGAGCCTAAAGGATTTGTCATCCCGAGCGTAGCGAGGGATCCCTGCGGAGCCACTTAGCATTAAGGACTCCGCAAAGATTCCTCGTCGCTTCGCTCCTCGGAATGACACGCAAGGAGACCCAAGATGCCCGCGGTGCAAAAAGTCGAGAAGATCTGGTTGGACGGAAAAATGATTCCTTGGGACGACGCCAAGGTCCACGTCCTCACCCACACCCTGCACTACGGCATGGGGGTCTTCGAAGGGATTCGCTGCTACGAGGGCGAGGGCGGCAAGAGCGCCCTCTTCCGGCTCCAAGAGCACATCGACCGGCTCTACGATTCGGCTCACATCCTCTTGATGGAAATCCCCTTCCCCAAGGAGCAGATCCTCGAAGCCTGCAAGGACATCTTCCGCGTCAACAAGCTCAAGGCCGGCTACCTGCGGCCGCTGGTCTTCGTCGGCGACGGCGAAATGGGCTTGGCCGCCAGCGGCAACCCCACCCGGGTCGCTATCATCGCCTGGCCATGGGGGACCTATCTCGGCGACGAGGGCGTGAAGAACGGAATCCGGGCCAAGGTTTCGAGCTATGCCCGCCATCACGTCAACGTGACGATGACCAAGAGCAAGGCCGTGGCCAGCTACGTCAATTCGATCTTGGCCAAGCGCGAGGCCCTGCTGGCCGGCTACGAAGAGACCGTCATGCTCGACACCGAGGGCTTCGTCTCCGAGGCCAGCGGCGAGAACCTTTTCATGGTGAAGAACGGCAAGGTCCTGACGCCGCCGACCACCTCGGCGCTCCAGGGAATCACCCGCGACGCGGTCATCGAGCTGCTCAAGGACCACGGACACGGGGTGAAGGAATGCAACATCACCCGGGACGAGCTTTACGTCTCCGACGAGATCTTCCTCACCGGCACCGCCGCCGAGATCACCCCGGTCCGGGAGCTCGATCATCGCCGGATCGGCAGCGGCAAGCCCGGGCCGATCACCCAGCTGGTCCAAAAAGAATTTCACGATTTGGTCCGAGGTCGGGGGAAGAAGCACTCGGAGTGGTTGAGCCCCTTGTAAAATAGACTGTAGGGGCAGGCCTTGCGCCTGCCCGAGAGCACCGCGCATCGGGCGACCGCAAGGGTCGCCTCCTACAAAAAGAAACGGCGCACCGCCTCTGGCTAAACGGGGTGCGCCGCAGAGCCCCTCTTAATACCTACTCTCCCCAATCAATTCATCCCTTCGCGAAACAGGCGCCTTAAAGCCTCGTGGGAAGTTCCCACTTCCCGCAAGGAGCTTTGCCCCAGGGTCGGCTCGTTCATATCGTGAACCATGGCTTCCAGATTCTTATACATGATCACGCCTTGGCGAAAATTGGGGAGGAATAGGAATTGGTAGGTGTCTTTCTTCTTGAAGGAGGGTGCCGGCGTCGGAGCCAAATACACGCCGCCGCAAGAGAGTATCTCACCCTTTTCTTCCAGCAATTGCTGGTCCGGAGACTTCTCTTCGTTGATGACCAAGGTGCCGCATTCCGTTCCGGGCCTTCGCGTTGTGTTCATCTTTTTGACTCCCTCTCGAAAGGACCTGCTGCCTTACTCTCTCATTGAGAATATAAAGCAACCGATGTGCCAGACTTTGGGAGACCAAGAAAGAATTATATGTACAAATTAATCTAGATTAAATTTAGGGATTTAGATTTATCGGTGTCCAAATATGTACATAAAACAAAAGAGCGCATGTTTCCTGTCAATTGAATCCCTAGTCAATTTATCAAAGTGATTGTCAATTGTTTGACGATAAGTACAGAAATGACTCG
>DATEDP010000143.1 GCA_035281585.1 bacterium | reverse complement strand
CCGGCTCCCGGCGTGAAGGAGACGACCTGGTCGACGTAAGGGTCGGAAGGCTGAGGTGTCGGGATGGCGGTGGCATCGGGCGTCGGCTCCGGGTTCGAGCTGGGGCTCGGCGAGGGAGTGGCGCTCGGCGTCGGTGTCGGGCTGGGCGAAGCGCTCGGTGTTGGCGAGGGCGATGGCAGGCGACCGAAATCGCGCTCGCCGGCGGTGACCCGGAGGCTGACCTCGCGGTCGCCGGCGCCGGCCTGGATTAGAAAAGTTCCCGGCGCCCGGAGGTGGAGCTCGCCCGGCTTCACGAAGGCGCCGAGACCGGTGTCGGAGCTGGACCAACGCACCTTCTCCTCGGGACCGGCCCCCCGGACTTCCAGCGGGACGACTTCGCCGGCGTAGACATTGACGATCTCGCTGAGCGGGGCCGCGGCGTTGCGCCGGTAAAACTGGAGCTTGGCGCTGCCGTCGCCGCTCGCTGGTCCGACCGGATAGTCCGGCCTGAAGCCGGCGCCGTTGCCGCAGCCGCCGAGCAGGGCGCCGCTGAGCAGCAAGACCAGGATTTTGGCGGCCAAGCGCATCGCGAATCCTTTAGTAAGTCGTCGCGGTCGAGACCGTGCCCGGCGAAGAGGTCAGGACGAAGAGATCGGGTCCGGTGAAATCGCGGCCCGGGACGCCGGGGCGGATCGCGATCGGACCGGCGCCGGTGACGCCGGGATTGTCGGGAAAGGCGAAATCGAGGGCGCTGGGCAGCACGGCCCGCTCGGCCGAGTTGAGGTCGATCGCATTGACCGCCGAGCGGTTGAAGCTCGAGACGAGGAGGACTTGACCGCCCTCGGCGATTTCCTGGTCGCTGATGAAATCGGCGGCCTCGTCGCTGACTTGGATCGGATTGCTTTCGCCGCGGAGGGCGCTGAAGCTCGCCAGGTCGATCTCGTAGACCTCGCTGAAGCTGGAGCTGCCGATGAAACCACGCTTGCCGTCGGCGCTGACCGCCAAGGGCTGAAAGTTGAGCGCGACCTCGCCCAGCTCGAGGGTCCGAGTCACGGTCAGAGCCAGCGGGTCGATTTCATCCAAGAAGGAAGACGTCTCGGGCATGGAACCGGCGCCGCCCAGGGCGGTGTCGCCGGTGCTGGTGGCGATCAGCTTGCCGCCCGCCACCGTGAGGCCGGTGGCGTTGAAGCCGCTGAGTGCGATGTAGGGCGTGGCGGCCGGCGTGAGAAAGGGCGGCTGGTTGTTGATGTCGTAAACCAAGACCAGGCCCTGAACATAGAAGGAGTTGAAGCCGGCATCGAAGCAGGAGCTGCCCATCGAGACGAAGGCCCGGTTGCCGATCACTTGGAGGTCGGCGGCGAAGTTCGGCGAGAAGGCGCCGGGACCGACTTCGGTATCGGCCACCGTGTCGAAATCGTAGTCGCAGGGGCCCGAGAGCGGCAGGGCCTCGGCGAGCTCGATCGGCGCGGCGAGATTGACCTTGTCGAAGATCGCGCCGCTGGTCGGGTTGTAGTAGATCATCCCGCTGCTGCCGAGCACGAAGGCCGAGGTGGTGCTGATGATCCGGACATGGTTGGGGAAGGCCGCTTCGGGCACGGTGCTGAGGTCGAGGGTGGCGAAAGATTCCGAAACCTTCAGCGGATTGGAGTTCAAATCGATCGGGATGATGCCGGCCGGCGCGAAGTTGGCGACGAAGGCGGTCGACTGCATGCCGTTGGCCTTGGGGATCGCGATCTCGGGCGGGAAATCGCCGCCGAGGGCGAAGGCGTTGAGGGTGGCGGTGGCCAGGGCGAAGGATTCGGAAGTGGTGAGGCTGCCGCTGCCGCTGCCGCCGTCGTTGTTGCCGCCGGTGGTTTCGATGGTGCCCGATCCGCAGGCCGCGGCGAGCAGGGCGATGGCCAAGACTGAAGTCCGAAGCGAGGTCTTCATGGAAACTCCTCTGAGATCGCTTTTCGGGAATGGGGGAGGTGGGGCCGAAGGGCCTGGGCGAGCGCGAACGCAAGCTGTTTACCTCACTCTTTCCGCGAAGAGTCGACTGGTATGGCCTACGTTTCAGGTCTCCTGACTTAGGAGCTTTGGCGCTTCGCCTTGCCTTCCCGTCGAGATCGACAGTGACTGACGGCGAGAGAGCGGCTCCATCACAGTGGCGGGACCGTGCCTGATTTGCTTTTCGAAAGCGTACAGGTCTTCCCTTGGACGTAGGACGGATTTCCTCGGGCACTAGCGCTGATTTGGAAACCTTGTCAAGGTTTTGCCCTCTCGCGCGGTAGCAAGGGCCTTTAGGCCCGCCTTGTGGCTGGCGTGGAGTTCGGCGCCGACTTTCGTCTTTCTGCCCGGGAGGGGAGTCCGGGGGACATCCTCTTCACTTTTTTTCCTGGCCCTCAAGCCGGGCCAGGAAAAGCTTGGTCCATCGATGTCTATTGGATGCTTTAGGGTGATCGACGGCCCAAAAGCCGTTCCGAGGAGTCCCCCGGACTCCCCTCCCTACCGTTGTGCCGGTACCGGTTCTTACCTTTTGGCCAAATCTATCTTACACCCCCCTTTGAAAAAGGGGGGCAGGGGGGATTTGAAGCCGTTGCAAAACAATTCTCAGCTCATTGTTTTGCAGGAAATGCGTTGAAAATTTGGCAATAAAAAAGGCCCCGGAAGTCGGGGCCTTTTTTATTGCAAGAAAGGATATTTTATCGCCGACCGCGCAGCCACGAGACGGCCAAGCCGACCAAGAGGCCCGCCATCGGCAGCATCGCCCCGCCTTGGGCCCCGGCGCCCAAGCTGCAACCGCCGCCGGAGATCACCGGATCGCCGGTGTCCGAGACCGCGACCGAAGCCGAGGCCGAATCGTTGCCGGCGTTGCCGTCGATCGTCAGCGAAGTCACCGAGGCGGTGTTGGTCACCGTGCCCTCGACGTCGGCGAAAGCGGTGACCGTGACCGTCACCGAGGCGCCGTTGGCGATATTGCCGAGGTCGCAGGCGAGCGAGGCCAAGTCGCAGGTGCCTTGGCTGCTGGAAATCGAATCGACCACCAGTCCGGTCGGCACGTCGTCGGTCAGCGTCACGCCGATGGCCTCGTTGGGGCCGTTGTTGGTGACGGTGATGGTGTAGGTCACGAGATCGTCGACTTCGACCTCGATGGGGTCGGCGGCCTTGGTGACGGACAAATCGGCGTCAGCCAGGGATTGGCCCAAAACCGCTTGCCAGCCGCCGTCCTGCTCGCCGGCATTGGGTGGATCGGATTCGAACCAGTCGTAGCCTAAATAGATGATCTCGCCTTCGCCGACCGGGATCAGCACGACGGTGGCTAAGTCCAATGTTGGCTCGAGGAAGATGATCTGAGCTTCGGCCGGCCTGCTGGCGGGGTCGATGCCGGCGGTGGCATCGCCATATAACACGGTCGCCGGAGCATTGGCGAAGATTGTCTCGGCCGCGATGGCCTGCTTTTCGCTGGTTTCGTTGTTCAAGGAGGCTCCGGTCATGCTGAAGCCGAAAGCGGCGTTGAGCCACAGTAAGTCCTCGCCACTATTGTCGGCATTGGTGACGACCAAGCGTCCGCCGGCTTCGACGAAGTCGGCGATGACTTGGAGGGCTTCGTCGGAAAGCGCCGCCGAAATGTCGGCCACTTCGGTATCGGGGATGAGCAAGACCTGTTGACCCGCCAAGCCGGCGCTGAAAGCTTCGGGCGTGATCTCGAGGATTTGCAGCAGGGTATGGCCGAAAGATTCGGCGGAGGCCAGCAAATTGCTGCCTTCGTCGCCGGAAGCCCCGCCAGTGGGAACGAAAGCCGGATCGTAGAGGATGGCCACGTTGGTGGCGCCGGCCACCCCGTTATTTAACGCGAGCAACAAGACCGTCAAGCCGAAGCCGGCCTTTAATTTTTTAAGCCAATGCATGTGAGCCTCCATGGGAAAGAGATTGTGGCGGGAATTTCTAATGGGTTCGGAAGCCCCGAACAAGCAAAATTGGCGCTAATTTTTATAACCGAAAGACAGATAAACGCTGGCCCGGGGCAGCGGAAAACCGACCGAGTCCAAGGTCTGGACATTGCCGACGTTCTTCCCCTGGACGGTCAGGAAGTAATGGTCCTTCCACTTGAAGGTGCCGCCGACGTCGACCAGGGCCTTGCCGACGATGAAGCGGGTGTTGCTGAAGTCGATCGGCAGCTTGTCGATGTATTGGACCTCAGCGAAGAAGCCGCCGTACTTCCAAGAGAACTCGACCCGGCCGTTGGCGAGATGGCGGGGCCGGCCCGGCAGCTGGTTGCCGCTGCCGTTCAGCTCGGCATCGAGGAAAGTGTAGTTGCCGGTGATTTCGAGGAAGGAGAGCGGCTTAAGCGCCAGCGACGCTTCGAGTCCCTGGGCGGTGGCCGGTCCGGTGTTGAGCGGGGCGATGGTGAAAACCGAGATCGGGACGAAGACGATGGAGTTGTCGATGGCGTTGCGGAAATAGCTCAGCTCGCCCTTGATCCAGCGCCAGCGGAAGTCGGCGCCGACGTCGAAGCTGATCGCTTGCTCCTTCAGGAGGTCGGGATTGCCCCGGATGAAGCCTTGGTCCGGCAGGTAGAGCTCGTTGAAGCTGGGATAGCGGAAGGAGTTCTCGACGTTGGTCTTGAAGCTCAGCCAATCGGTGGCCTTGCCGACCAAGCCGAAGTGGAGCGCGACGTCGCCGCCGAAGTCGTTGGCATGCTCGTAGCGGACCGAGGGATTGAGCAGCAGCCTTTCGCCGAGCAGGGCGATCTCGTCCTGGAAGAAGACCGCGTTGGTCCGCCGGGTGTGGAGGCCGGAGAGCTTGGCGCCGGCCAGCGGCGAGCTGTCGTTGAAGCGGTCGTAGCGGAAATCGTAGAGGAAGGTGAAGCGGTGGCCGTGGCCCTTGAAGAGCCGCTCGTAGTCGAAGCGGGGCTTGAAGTCGACCGATTGGTTCAGGCTGATCACGTCGATCGGCGGTCCCAGGGCCGGCGTCCGGTCGTGGAAGTGGCTGCGCTCGAAGCGGTAATTGGGGAAGAGGCTGAAGCTCAGGCCCTCGGCCGCGAAATCCTCCCAGACGAAGGAGATCCCGCTGACGTTGCGGACCAAATCCTCGTGGGCGGTGAGCGGGTTGACCGGCAGGAGCTGAGTGGTTTCGAACTCGGTGCCCGGCAAATCCTCCGAGGTGAGGAAGAAGTCGTTGACGAAGGTGAGGCGCTTCTTGGCGTCGAGCTCGGCGTCGACCCGGGTCAGCACTCCTTCGCTATAGAAGCTGTTGTGCAGCCGCTTGAACTCCTGGCCGCCGCCCAAGGTCTGGCCGCCGGCCAATTCGACCCCGGTATTGAGGAAAGTGAAGTCGCCGGCGCTGCTCAAGTGAGTGTGATCGATCACGAAGCCGATCTTGCCGAAGCGCTTGGCGAAGCCTTCGTGGGTTTGGATGGTGAAGAAGCTGCCCTCGCTGAATTTCAGCTCCCAGGCGGCCTTCTCCGGCGCCCGCTTGGTGACGATATTGATGACGCCGCCGATGGCGTCGCTGCCGAACTGGCTGGAGGCGCCGCCGCGCAGGATCTCGACCCGCTCGATGGCGCCGAGCGGCAGGGTCGAGAAATCGACGGCCCCGCCTTCGGCGGTGTTGAGCTTGATCCCGTCCAAGTAGACCGAGACTTGCTCGGCGGTGGAGCCGCGGATGCTGACGGTCGAGAGCTGGCCCAAGCCGCCGAAGTTTTGGACATGGATGCCCACTTCTCGCGAGAGCAGCTCGGGCAGGGTGGTGAGCTGATCGGAATATTCATCGGGATAGATGACCGAGAAGAAGGCCGAGGGCTTGTCGGCGCCGAGCGGATCGGCCCGGTCCTCGACGACCAGCTCGCCGATCTCGGCGCCGGGCTTGGGCGCGGGTTGGGCCGGGGCCGTCAGCGGGCCGAAGCCGAGCAGTGCCGCCGTGACGGCGATGAGAGAGAGATGTCGCATGCTCTTTCCGCGAAGAGGCTTGAAGGTGATCGTCGGCCAATGCCCAGGTTTCCTGACTTAGGAGCGAGGTCTCTCGCAAAGACGCTCGGGCCGCGACGCCTTGCCTTCCCATCCCTGCGGCTAGCAAGGACAGTGACTTAGCGGCGAAGGGCTTGACTCCATCACAGTGGCGGGACCGTGCCGGAATGGACCGGCTTCCCTGGATGCTTCAAGCACCTAAGGTTGGAAATTTACTAAGTCAAGAGGTTGGCCGCGATGTATGGTGTTTTAAAATAGCGGAATTTCTTCTAAGCCAATCCAACCCCTAGTCCTTGTGACCATAGCCCCTAAACCTGGGGCATTTGAAACTTCCCCAAAAAGCCGGATAAAAGGCCGGCTGAAAGGAAGAAAACATTGGTGGGGTTTTCGTCGGGTCGGCTAATGCATTCCTATTTATTAACAGACTTCGCCAACAGGTGCTTGATGAGGGCCTGATAGGGCATATCTCGAGCGCTGGCCTTGGCACGAATTTCATTTAATAGGGATGTGGGTAAGCGAATGGAAATTACCTGAGTGGGCGATACCGGGGGTAATTTAAATCCCAGGTCTTCAAGCTTGAGAGGTTTTTTTCTATTGATTATCCCAGAAGTGTCCTGGGTATCGTAATCTGTAACCTCACGAAGTTTCTTCTTCATAGATCGCCCTTTCCTTTCGAGATGCCTGACGGGCCGTAATAATTCTGACCTTTTTTCCTCGAAGCGTAAATCCAACCATTAAGATCCGATTCTCGAGACCTTTTCCATAAAGGATGAATCTCTTTTCTCCGGCACTGGAGTGCTTGAGATCTCTTCAGTCCGTTCCATTTTTTTGACCTTGGTCGGCGCCGATGGATCGACCTTCGCTTAGCTTGGTTGCGATTCCTCACACTTCTAATAAGCAACATCCGGCAAATAAACCTCGAACGTCGCTCCTTGCTCCGGCTCGCTGGTCACCCGGACGAATCCGCCGCGGGCCTTCACCGCCCGGTGGACTTGGGCCAAACCGAG
>DATEDP010000142.1 GCA_035281585.1 bacterium | reverse complement strand
CCCTCCTGATTCAGGTCCTTCCCCTCGAATCCTTCCTCAAGACCTCAAGTCCGGCCGGAGGTTAAAAGTTTTGCGGTGGAGGAGCGAAAACTCTGGCAGCCTTCGTCAAAAAAGATAAAAGATTCCCCGTGGCAAAGCTCAAAGAGCTTTTCGGCATCGATATCCGCTCGCTGGCCTTGTTTCGTGTCGGGCTGGGGCTGATCATCCTGGCCGACCTGATCAGCCGTTCGGCCGACCTCCGGGCTTTCTACACCGACGCCGGGGTTCTGCCCCGGGCCGCCCTCCTCGAGAATCCGACTTATTTTTGGCCGGTCTCCCTTCACATGCTGAGCGGCTCCCTGACATTTCAAGCCTTCCTCTTTTTGCTGACCGGCTTGGCGGCCTTGGCCCTGATCTTCGGTTACCGCACTCGAGTCGCCACCTTCGCTTGTTGGCTGCTGGTGACCTCGCTCCATGCCCGCAATCAATTCATCAACCAAGCCGGCGACACTCTCCTGCACCTTTATCTCTTTTGGGCGCTATTCCTGCCGCTGGCGGCTTGCTGCTCGGTGGACCGGGGGCCCGACCCGGCGGATTCTAAAATTCCAAAGCAAGTTCTGTCGGGCGGGACGGTGGCTTTGCTCCTGCAAATCTGCTTCGTTTATTGGTTCGCCGCCATCAACAAGTCGGGCGCGCTTTGGCGCGACGGCACCGCGCTCTTTTACGTCTTCAACCTCGACACGATGGTCAAGCCGGCCGGGGCTTTTTTGTTGAGCTATCCGGGCCTGGTCAAATTTCTGGCGAACTTCACGATCTGGATCGAGAGCTGGGGGCCCTTTCTGGCCTTCGTTCCGGTGGCCAACGGCTTTTTTCGAACCTTGGCCGTTTTCCTTTTCGTCGCCTTTCATGCGGGATTGATCGCCACCATGAAGCTGGGCTCTTTTCCCTATATCAGCATCTTGGGCTGGGCGGTTTTCCTGCCGAGCGCCTTTTGGGATCGCCTGCCGAAGATCGGTTGGTGGCGACGGTGGGGGTCTTGGTTTTCCGGTTTTCAGCGGCGGGAAATTAATGTCGGTTCGCAAGGGCTGGTCCATGCCTTGGCGCTGGCGCTCATCGCCTATGTCGGCCTGATGAATTTCGCCACCACCAGCATCGAAAAGTTCCGGCCGGTCTTCATGCAAAAGCAACGATGGCTGGGGAAAGTTTTGGGCATCGACCAGAGCTGGGCGATGTTCGCGCCCGACCCGCTGCTCGAGGATTGGCGCTATTCGGTCCCGGGAAGATTGCGGGACGGAACCGAGGTCGAGCTGCACGGGCCCGACGCGATTCCCAACGTCAAGTGGCGAAAGTACTTCAATTGGATGCCGAAGAAAAACTTCGCGGCGTTTCGCTCCTACTATGGGAATTACCTGTGCCGCGAATGGAATGCCGGGGCTCCCGCGGGAAAGGAGCTCCAGTCGCTTCGGATTTACTACTTGCACGAAACGGTTCTGCCAAATTTTCGGAAATCCGAGACTCGAACCGAGCTTCTATGGGAGCAGGATTGCTCGATTAAGTAACTGAAATCAAACGAGAAATTTCTTAAACCGGCGTTCCTTGGGGATTTTTCTTCCCTGGCGAAAAAAATCCCAATAAGTACAATGAAATACACTCCAAAGGAGAGGGGCCAATGGTATCGTCTCACCGGGTAATAACCATTCTGGGGTTCTCGTTTTTTCTCATTTTATTTTTATCGATGGTGCCGCGAAATTTGCCGGCCCAAGTGACTTGCGGCAATGTCGGCAACGATTGCGACACCGATGGCGAATGCGCCGACGGTGATCCTTGCAACGGTGTCGAGCTCTGCTTCGCATCGGGCGGAGTCGACACCTTCTCGGCTCCAACCTGCCACTGCGCCAGCTCCCTTCCGCCCGACAACACCGTGGCTTGCGCCAGCGATGGGGCTTTCTGCAACGGGACCGAGCTTTGCGTTGCCGGAGCCTGCACCGGCCACACCGGCGATCCCTGCAGCGGCACCGAATGCAACACCTGCAACGAGACCGATGACAATTGCTTCGATCCCGTCAACACCCCCTGCACCGACGACGGCAACTTCTGCACCACCGACGCGTGCAACGGCACCGGGACCTGCGTCAGCAGCCCCAATGATTTCCTTTGCGACGACCAGGTGAATTGCACCGTCAACGACGTCTGCGCCGGCGGCGCTTGCAACGGCGCTCCGGTCCAATGCGACGACAATATCTCTTGTACGCTGGACAGCTGCAATGAAGCCGATGGAACCTGCCAAGCCGACAGCGGCCAGTGCGAATGCCAGACCGACGCCGACTGCGACGACAGCAACGTTTGCACCGATGAATTTTGCTGCACCGATCCGGCGACCTGCAGCCCCGACGTCTTCTTCACCTGCGTCCGCAGCAATAACACCGGCGCCTGCGATGATGGGCTCTTCTGCAACGGGCCCGACACTTGCTCCGGCGGGACTTGCAGCATCCATGCCGGCGATCCTTGCACCAATGGCGAGCAATGCGATGAAACCTGCGATGAGGCCGGAGACAATTGCTTCGCGCCGCTTGGAACCGCCTGCGACGATGGCGACATCCTCACCGTCACCGAGTGCGATGGCGGCGGCAAGTGCTCGACGGTCGAAACCTTCAGCACCCAGGGCAGCACTTTGGGCTGCTCGCTGAATCCCGCGGCCCAAGCTCCCCGGATCGGGCCGGCCCTTGGCTGGAGCGCTTGGCTCCTCAGCCCGATTTAAGCGATCATTGTTCGGGAAATTCCACCATCACTTCATGGACGTAGCACCAGCCCCAGCTCTCGCCCGGCTGGAAGGAGCGCATCACCGGATGCCCCGTTTGGTGGAAGTGACGGGTGGCGTGCTTGTTCTTCGAGCTGTCGCAGCAGCCGACATGCCCACATTGCAGACAAAGCCGAAGGTGAACCCATTCGTCGCCCATTTTGAGGCACTCTTCGCAGCCTTCGGGAGTTCGAGGCGAAACATCCGGTAGATTTTCGAAATCATGGCAATTGTTCATAGCGATTGCGTCATTCTATGGGTCCTCAGGCTTTCAGTCGATAGCCGGTTTTGAAGATCCAGCGCACCACCCCCAAGCAGACGACGAGGAAAACCAAGGTCACCCCCAAGCTGATGCCCACGCTGAGGTCGGAAACCCCGTAAAAGCTCCAGCGAAAGCCGTTGACCAGATAGACGACCGGGTTGAAGAGGGTGATCTTTTGCCACAGCGGCGGCAACATGTGGATGGAGTAGAAGCTGCCGCCGAGGAAGGTCAGCGGCGTGATGATCAGGAGCGGAATGAGCTGCAGCTTTTCGAAGCCGTCGGCCCAAATCCCGATGATGAAGCCGAAGAGGCTGAAGGTCACCGAGGTCAGCAGCAGGAAGGCGATCATCCAGACCGGATGGGCGATGTGGTAGTCGACGAAGACCCGGGCGGTGGCCAGGATGATCAAGCCGATCATGATCGATTTGCTGGCGGCGGCCCCGACATAGCTGATGACGATTTCCAGGTAGGAGATCGGGGCCGAGAGGATTTCGTAGATCGTCCCGGTGAATTTGGGAAAGTAAATGCCGAAAGAAGCGTTGGTGATGCTTTGAGTCAGAAGCGAGAGCATTACCAAGCCCGGGATGATGAAGGCGCCGTAGCTGACGCCGTCGATCTCGGTCATCCGAGAGCCGATCGCCGAGCCGAATACCACGAAATAGAGCGAAGTCGAGAGGACCGGCGAGACGATGCTCTGCAGCAGGGTGCGGAATGTCCGGGCCATCTCGAAGAGATAGATCGCCCGGATGGCGTGAAAGTTCATGAGGGGTCCCTCACCAAGTCGACGAAGATGTCCTCCAGCGAGCTCTGGCTGGTCTGGAGGTCCTTGAAATCGATGCCCAGCTCGCCGAGCCGCCGCAAGAGCAGGGGAATTCCTTTTTGCTCGCCCTGGGCGTCGAAGGTGTAGAGCAGGTCGTTGCCGCCGTGCAACAACTCCAGCCGGTATTCGGCAAGCTCGGGCGGGATTCGCTCCAGCGGATGTTGCAAATGCAGGGTCAATTGCTTCTTGCCGAGCTTTTCCATCAAGGTCTTCTTTTCTTCGACCAGGATGATCTCACCCTTATTGATGACCCCGATCCGGTCGGCCATCTCCTCGGCTTCCTCGATATAGTGAGTCGTCAAAATGATGGTGACGCCGGAGGCCCGCAAAGCCCGGACCATCTCCCACATGTCGCGGCGCAGCTCGACGTCGACGCCGGCGGTCGGCTCGTCGAGGAACAGGATGCTCGGCTCGTGGGACAGGGCCTTGGCGATCATCAAGCGCCGCTTCATGCCGCCGGACAGGGTCAGGATCTTGCTGTCCTTGCGGTTGAAGAGCGAGAGGTCTTTCAAAACCTTCCCGATGTAAGCCGGGTCGGCCGGCTTGCCGAACAAGCCGCGGCTGAAGCTGACCGTGGCCCATACCGTCTCGAAGGCGTTGGTGGTCAGCTCCTGCGGCACCAGCCCGATCTTGGAGCGGGCCGCCCGGTAGTCTTGGAGGATGTCGTGGCCGTCGGCCAGCACCGTTCCGCTCGAGGGATTGACGATCCCGCAGATGATATTGATCAAGGTCGTCTTGCCGGCGCCATTGGGGCCGAGGAGCGCGAAGATCTCGCCTTTTCGGATCTCGAGGTTGACAGCCTTGAGGGCCTGAAAACCGGAGGCATAGGACTTATTAAGATCGGAGATGCGGATAATCGGGGTCACGGAGGATTTTCATAGTTCCCCGGTTCCAAGCTGTCGAGAGGAAAGATCGTTAAGGTTTCAAGGGCTGGCCATAGATGATGTAAGCGTATTTCCCGTCGGTTTTGAAGAGCAGGTCCTCGGTCCCGTCCTTGTTTTCGTCCACCAAGAAGAGCTCGCGCAGCGATTCGGTGATCGGCATGGCGAATTGGCGTTTATCCTCCGAGCAACTGGAATTTTGATAGCAGGCCATGAGGCTCAAGGTGGCCATGCGGATCGGCTTGCTTTCGCTCGGAAAGTCTTCTTGGGTGATGCGCAAGGGTTGCCGCACCGGCATCGGGCATTCTCCGCGATAAATCGAAAATCGGTCCTGGCCCAAAGGAGTCAAATCGCCGATCTTGAGGACGTCTTCGAATTTCATCCGTTCTTTCCAGACCGCGGCGTCGAAACGCTCCATGCCTTGGAACTTGATGCCGCAAGCTGTGACCGGCAGCAGAGGGGGCCCAACTTCGGGCTGGATGCTGGCGTTGGGGCCGGCATCGACCGGGTTCGCTTCAGGTGGGGGAGGGACTTGAACCGGTTCTTGGGGAGTGGAGGGCTCGTCATCGCATCCACTCAGGATGGCGCTGGCCACGAGCAATCCGCCGGCGGCGACCAAAAGAGGCAGCA
>DATEDP010000141.1 GCA_035281585.1 bacterium | reverse complement strand
CCGGCTTGAGGGCCGGGGAAAAAAGTGAGGAGGATGTCCCCGGGCTTCCCGGCCGGGCAAGAACGCGAAAGCCGGCGTCACCCGATGCCGAGGCTACCGAGAGCTTGCTTCCACCGCGGATTTTCACTAAGCCGAACCCATGCCCGCCCCCGCGATCCAAGTCCTCCCCGACCACGTGATCCACAAGATCGCCGCCGGCGAAGTGGTTGAGCGTCCGGTTTCGGTGGTGAAAGAGCTGGTCGAGAATTCGCTCGACGCCGGCGCCACCAGGATCCACGTCGCGCTGGAGCAGGGCGGCTGCAAGGCGATCCGGGTCGAGGACGACGGCCATGGCATCGCGCCCGAGCAGCTGCCGCTGGCGCTCAAGCGCCACGCCACCAGCAAGATCCGCACCGCCGAAGATCTCTTCCGCTTGAACACCCTGGGTTTTCGCGGCGAGGCCCTTCCCGCCATCGCCAGCACCGGCGATTTCCGCCTCGAAAGCGCGACCGAGCATTCGGATCCGCTGGGCTACGCCGTCGAGGTCCGCGCCGGCAAAGTCGGTCCGCTTCAAGAAACGGCCCTCAGCCGGGGGACCCGGATTCAGTTGAAGGATCTTTTTTCGACCACCCCGGCCCGGCTGAAATTCCTCAAGCGGCCCGAGACCGAGTGGAGCCACGTCGCCGATTTCCTGACCGCGATGGCCCTCCACCGGCTCGACGTCGAATGGCGGTTGGAGCATAACGGCAAGGTTTCATTGTTCTGCCCCCGGACCGATGAGCCCAAGCGCCGCATCCTCGACCTCTTCGGCCGCGAGACCATGGAGGTGCTCTATCCGATGGAGCGGCAAGTCTCGGGCGTCTCGCTCCGCGGACTCATCGGCCACCCCAATTTTTCCAAGAAGAGCAACCGCCATCTCTATGTCTTCGTCAACGGCCGGTTGGTGCAAGACCGCCTGATCAACCATGCCATCGTCTCAGGTTACCGGGGCCTCCTCATGACCCAGCAATATCCGATGGCCGTCCTCTATCTCGAAGTCGATCCTTCGCGGGTCGACGTCAACGTCCATCCGACCAAGCGGGAGGTTCGTTTTTCCGATTCCAACGTGATCCATCATCTCATCTCGGAGAGTATCCGCCATCGTCTCGACCAGGCACCGTGGAAAGAGGGCGAAGCCGCGTCGTCGCCGGCGGCGGTCCAAGCCGCACCCGAAGGTTGGAGCTGGGACCAGCCTCAAGAGCGGGTCCGCAATGCGATCGACGACTTTTTGGCCCGGTCGCCCCAGCCGAGCCTCGGCACTCGGGCCTTCGTCCCGCCGCCGGAGCCGGCCAAGCAAGCCAAGGTCGGCATGCTCGATTTCCAAGAGCTCCGCCTCATCGGCCAATTCGACGCGACCTATTTGGTTTGCGAGAGCCGAGGCTCCCTGCTGCTGATCGACCAGCACGCCGCCCACGAGCGGATCGGCTTCGAGGCTTTGAAGAAATCCTATCTCAGCGGACCGCTCGCCCAGCAGCGGCTGCTCACCCCGCTGACTTTCCAGCTCGCCGAGGGCGAGGCCGCCAAGCTGCGTTCTTGTCTCGATGCGCTGGAACCTTTCGGCTTCGCGGTCGACGAGTTCGGCGAGAATAGCTTCGTGCTCAAGGCCCATCCCACTCTATTGAAGGACAGCGACTGGTTGGCCTTGCTTCGCGAGATCGCCGAAGAGCTGGAGGAGCAGCCCTTGGCCGGCCTCGAGGAGCGGATCGACCACGTTTTGGCGACCATGGCCTGCCACCGGCAAATCCGCGCCCACCATCGATTGACCGAGGAAGAGATGCGTGCCTTGCTCGGGCAGCTGGAGGGGACGCCCCGTTCCTACCACTGCCCCCACGGCCGGCCGGTCATGGTGGAAATCGCCGCCGAGGAGATCGAGAAGTGGTTCAAGCGGATCGTGTAAGCGAGAGGGCCATCGTCATGGTGGCGGGACCGACCGCGGCCGGCAAGACCGCCTTCGCCGAAGGCCTGGCCTTGGAGCGGGGCGGCGAGCTGCTCAACGCCGACAGTCAGCAGTTTTACCGGGGCTTCGACATTGGCACCGGCAAGACTCCGCCGACCGAACGGCGCGTCCCCCAACACCTGCTGGACCTCTGCGAGCCGGGGCAGGGCATGAGCGCCGCCGAATTCAGCCGTTTGGCCGATGCCAAGATCGCCGAGCTAGGGCAGAGCGGCAAGCTGGCGGTGGTGGTCGGCGGGACCGGCCTTTACCTCAAGGCCCTCTGCGAGGGATTGGACGAGCTTCCGCCGCGCGACGCCGCGATCCGGGGCGAGCTGCAAGCCGAATGGAAAGCCGGGGGCGGCCGGGAAATGCACCGCCGCTTGGGGGAGATCGATCCCGAGGTGGCGGCCCGGGTGCCGCCGACCGACCCGGTCCGCCTGGTCCGCTATCTCGAGATTGCCAGGATCACCGGCGGGGCCCCGTCGCGGCTGCTCCGCCGGGACCGGCCGGCTCGACTCAGATATCCGGTCCAAAGCTATTGGCTTCAGCCCGATCGGGCCGAGCTGAGGGCCCGCATCGCCCGGCGGGTCGCCGAAATGTTTGAGAAAGGTTGGTTGGAGGAGGTCGAGCGCCTTCTTCAGCAGGGGATCGATCCCCGCGGCTTAGAGAGCAAACCCCTGGGCTATGCCGAATGCGCTCAAGTCCTGAACGGCCGGATAAGCCGGAGAGAGGCCGAGGCCAAGATCGTTTTAAAGACTTCCCAGTATGCCAAGCGCCAGGAAACCTATTTTCGGGGGTTGTTTTCCCATCCGGCCTACACCCATTTTGGCTCGACTCTCCAGCGTCTATAGCTAGGGGCTTTAGCCCGCCCCGGCGCGAAGCGTCTCGTCCCGCTGCGAGCGGGCCTAAAGGCCCTTGCTACAGGGCAGGAAAATAGTTCCAAGGGAGCGATTTTGCTGGGAAATTTTCCCACAACCTCTGCCAGGGGCGGGCGATAAAACTATTGGAGTGTTGGGGTTACCGTCGACCGGGGTTCAATTGGGGTCCGCGGGCCGGTAATTCCTCAAGCAAAACATGTAATTACGGGGGCGTGTCGACTCCGCGCGTCTTCGCTTTGGATTATGACTCCTGGGGCACCGAAGGCGAAGCTGGGATCCTTTCCAGGACCCGACTCCAGCCTGCTGGAAACTTGTCTTTCGCATCCGACGCTTTGGCAAAGCGCGGTCGACTTCGCGCCGGCTTCGAACCTGAATTCGGTTTGGAGGACTCCGCTCGCCAAAGCCGAGGCCCCGGCGCGCCTTCCCGGTTCGGCTTTTCATCCGCTCTATCTTTCGGGATTGTTCCGAGCCACCCATGATTCCTCTTCGCCTTACATCCTCAAGACCCGCGTCGCTCCGGCTCTGCCGCTTTCCCAGGATTTGCTCTACGGCGATCACGACGTCGAGGCTCGGCGCTATCCGCTGCTCCACGAGCTGACCGGGCACCTGCGCCGCTCCCAAAGCCTCTTTAAGGCCTTGAAAGTCAAGGAAGAGGAACTGATCAAAGAGGTGTTGAATTTCGACAAGCTGGTGAAAGGCACCGGCTCCCTCGCCTCGGCCACCCACGTCCAGGACATTGAAAACAGCAGGCAACTCTTGACCGCCGATCTGAAGGCGATTCGGGAAATGTTGAAGGACCTCGAAGCGCCGATCGAAGGATTGGAGAAGTGGGCTCTCAAGGGCGGCAAGGACAAGGCGGTGACCCGGGAGGCCGGCCTCGACATGGTTTTCCGGCTCTATCGCGCCAACGAAGCGGTGACTCGCGGCGAGACCGGCGAGCGGATGCACAGCGCTCTCGATTTCCTTCGCGAGACCCAAGGTCGCCGGCTGGGCGGCGGCCCCGAGGGCACGCTCGGTTTCGGCTTGGCGGTGGTCGACTTCAACATCACCGGACCCAACACTCTCGACCGCGATCTCGGCGACTTGGTCCTCGATGAGACCTTCCGAACTCTGCGCAAGCGCTTTCCCAAGGAAAAGGGCTCGACGGTTTCGCTCGGCACCCGGACCAATTTTCGCATCGTCAACCCCGACAGCTCGATGCTCAATCAGGGCTCGATCCTGCAGCTCGAGGAAGAGATCGAATCCAACATCCGCAAACGGGTCGAAGCCGAAGGCAAGCCTACCTGGAAAAAATTCGTCGAAGATTACCGGGCCGGCGTCAGCGTCGGTTACGCCGAGGTCGAATTTAGGCCCGGCGAGATTCAAGTCGGCCGCGGCGGCGAGTACACGCCGGAAAGCGTCGCCGAGCAGCTCGGCCGGCTCGACCACGGCTTCCGCCTGGCTCACGCCCGAAGCCAGGAGGTCACCGCCAAGCTCAAGGAACAGAAGTCGCTGCAGGATTTGAGCAAGGCCGACCGGCTCCATGACGGCCAAAAGCCGGTCTCCGACTTAAACGGCATCCCCGAAGGCCGTTACGTCGAGCCCGGAGACACCTCGTCCGCCGGCCACGCGCCGACCCGCTTGGTTCACAGCATCCAAGGCATGCGGGAAGACCTGAAATCGGTCCAGGGCCACTTGAACAGCCTGGAGCTCTTGCTGCGCGACCCGGTGCGCCATGCCGCCAAGGTCCAGGACGTATTGGTCGGGGCGAACCAGGCCCAAAAAACTTTCACCGCTTCGGCCGAAACTTATTACTCCCTGGCTTATGACGCCTCCCACGACCTCCGCATGCCTCGACTGGTCGAGCGGAGCTACGCCGCCGAGCGCATCGACTCGGTGGTTCGGGAGAGCGGCGGGGCCAAGATGCTCTTCGTCGAGATGGGCAAGTTCAAGGGCTTCATCACCGGCTGGTACGGCGGCGGCGAGGACAAATACGTCCATGACCTCATCTACGACTTCAACAAGATCGTGGTGAAGCACGGCTTGGTTCAAATCCATCCCGGCAACCGGGCGCCGCTGTTCGACGAGGCCGGCAATTTGGCCGTCGATCCCAAGACCGGCCAGTATTTCAAGCTCAACGAGAGCACCGGCAACTCGAGCAGCTCCGGCCTCCGCCTGCTGCGCGATCCGCAGCTTTCGGTTCCGGTCGGCAGCGAGGTGACCCTGGCGATCCGGGAGGGCGACGAGATCGGCTTCATCGTCGGCGAGCGCAAGCTCGACGGTCAGGCGGTCACCAAGGAAGAGATCACCGAGGTCTTCAAGGAATTCAGCGAGGTCTTGCAAAACAAGTATGGCCACATGCTTTTCGACGACGTCGAAAAGGTGAAGCCCGACAACATTCGGCTGCCGAAGTGGGAGCTGCACGAATGGAAGGAGGGCAAGGAGAAGACCGGCCATATCCGCACCCAGTCCGAGCTCTTGATGACCGAGGCCGATGCCACCGCCGGCTACACCGGCTGGGTGGTGGACTATGAAAGCCTCAAAGAGAGCGACCTTCGGCCGAGCCTCAACCGTATCCAGCTCGATTCCTCGGAAAAGACCGTGGCCCGCCGCGAGCGCTGGCGCTATTACCAGGAGGGGGCGCCGACCAACAAGGTTTTCGAGGGCAAGATCATCGAGGTGGGCGGCGTCGACGCCAAGCTCGAGCCGCCGGCCTTCCCGGAGCGGCTGAAGCTCGACGCGGCCGATCTGGTCCATTCGCCGATCCTGGCCCGGACTCAAACTCGGCTCAGCGCCGGTTATGTGGCCATCGACATTCGCAGCGGAGCCCAGCTCGAAAAGGCCTGGGCGACGGTCAACGAGGCCGCCAAGTTCTCCAAAGCCCAGAACGGCAAGCCGATCTTCCTGGCCGAGCCGCCGACCCTCGGGGCCCGGCCGCCGGGGCATCGCTACGACTCGACCATCTCGCTGCCCCGTTCCCGGGAGATCGCCGTATATTTCGATGAATATAGCCGTAGCGCCGATCCCGAGCCCGCCAAGGCGATGAGCGCCGAGCTCGCCGAGTTCGTGGGCAAGCACGGCGTCGAGATCGTCCGGCGCAGCGAGACTCTTTCCAAGGAAAGCTTCGCCAAGCAAATCCGGCGATCGATCCAGTCCGGCTTCAAGGACGTCGAAACGCGCGACAAGCTTTTGGCCGAGGCCACCGAGCAATTGGAAAAGGGCGGGAGCCTGGCTCGGGTCCGCGACGGCCTCATGGCTTCCCAAGTCATGCAAAGAGAGGGGCTGAGCTTGGATTACCGCAGCCTCGGCCCCTCGCTTTGGACCGCCCTGGATCAAGCCGAGAAAAGCCTGAGCGACGGCAAGACTCACCAAATGCTGGGCGAGGCCAAGGCCCGATTCGTCAAACTCTATATCCAGCAGACCGGGACTCCGCCGCCCGAAGCGGTGCTTGCCGAAGGTCGGAAGTTCATCGATCCCCGCTCGATCTTCATTCCCGAAGAGATCTTCAGCTTGGCCCGCCGCTATAAAGTTCCGCCGGAGCGGGTTCCCTTTTTCGTCGCCGGGCTAAAGGCCGAGGAGATCCGGAAAACCGGCCAGCAGGCCTTCCGCGAGCTGACCTATGAGGACCTGCGGGCCATCGCCGACAGCCCCGAGGGCCAGGCCTTTCTCAAAGACCCCAAGAACTCCTTGCTGCTCCAGGACACCCTCAAGTCTCGGTCCTTGATCCAGGGCGTGCCGCTTTTGACTTCGATGCTCACCATTTTCCCGGCCGAGCTGCTCTGCGGCTATTTGGCGAAGAAGATCGGGGCCTCGCAAGGGCTCTCGAGCTCGACCGTCGAGGAGCTGAAGTTCGGAATGACGCTTTATTTCCTCCACGGCTTCAACCTCACCGCGGCCGGGGCTTGGGAAGTCGCCGTCCACCGGGGGCTGGCCGGCCAGGTTTTCACCGGAACCAAGTCGCTCGGCGCCCTCGACGGCAAGATTGTCGGCGGCATCCTCCAGCCCGGGAAAATCGCCGGCCAGGAGATCGTCGAGGTCGGGCTCAAGACCGGCGATTCGCTGCGCCGGGCGATGTGGCAGGGGGTTTTGGAAAAATGGGGAGTCCTGGAAGGGGAGAAGCTTGTTTGGAAGACCGCGGCCCGCCACATGCTGCTCGGCGTGCCCCGAGTGCCGATCAATCTGCTGCGGACGATGGGAGCGGGCTATCTTTCCTCGGCGATCTACGACAAGGCGGCGGGGCAAATTTGGACCCCGGATCATCCGATGCGGAAATACGGCTCCTTCGTCGCCTTCTTCGCGCCCGATTTGCTGCGCCTGGGGCTGGGCAGCTCGCGGATCGCGGCTTCGCCCTGGCTCAGCCGCGGCGCGACTTGGTTCAGCCGGGCCGGCACCGGTCTGATGGTGGTCGGCTTGGTCAATTACGGCGTACGGCGCCTGGTGGTGGGCGAAGATTACGACGCCTGGGTCAACCAGCGGGTCGGCGACAAGGTCTACGGCGAGCACGTCGAAAAGCTGGAGAAGACGGACTGGTTCGTTCTTCCGCTGCTGGTCAAGGGTGCCCGCTGGGGAATGCGGAAGCTGGCGCCGGACATTGTCAACTTGGGAGTGGCCGGAAGCAACGACGACATCAAGGAGCAGATCTTGGCCGAGGACCGCGACCGGTCGCAGAAGGTCTTCGCGGCCTACGAAAGCCTTTTCCCGCGGATGCTCACGGATCCCAACCACTACGATTTGTCGAACACCCAATCCTATCAGCAAATCGACTTCAACGAGTTCGTCCAGCCGGTGACTTTAAGCGCCGAGGAAGAGGCGATGCTGAAGAAGCTCGACAAGGCCGGAGAGCAGCCGATCGAGCAAGTCTTGCCCGACCTCAGCCTTTATCAGCGGAACGAGTTCCTGCGCCGGGTTCAAATCAGCCAGCTCCAGCAAGGCGCCCGCTACTTGGTGCAAATCGGGCTTCCGGAAAATGCCTGGGCCCGCGAGATTTTTGCCGAGGATGGAACCCTCAAGCCGGGAATGGGCACCAAGCTCCTCGCCAAGGTTCATCCTTCCAAGGAAGGCGAGCCCGATCCGACCTCCAAGGTGCTGACTTCCCGTCAGGTCATGATCGGCTTGGCCCTGCTCGGCGGGAAAAAGGAGTTCCTCGGCCGCAATACGCTGGAAGTGGCGAGGGTCGCCGGCGTCGTCGACGCCAAGAACAAATACGTCATGTCCTCGGCTCACTATGCGGCCCTGAGTCTCTATGGCCAGCAGCTCCGCGAGTCGGCCGATGCCGCCGCGGCCGAGCGCTTGGGCGAATTAAGCGCCAAGCTTCAGGCCGCCTACCTCAAGGCCGAAGCGGTGGATCGGCCCAAGCTGATGGAAGCCTTGCGCTGCTTGGGCGTGAGTCCGTAAAGGCCGCCCCCTGCAAACCGGTCATCCTGAGCGAAGCGAAAGATCTGGGACCACCTTGGTGGGTAGGAGGTCCTTCGCTCCGCTCAGGACGACCAGCTAGGCTTGGCCTAGCTGGTCGTTTTTACAGGGCTTTTCCCTTGACAGCGAGAGGCCCTTGAGTATGATGCGCGCGCCTGTTAAAAGCATGGCGATCCACCGACAAATTGTTCAATGAAAATGAGATGTTAAATTTCGATTTTGGGAAGAATCATGGCGGGAGAATCGACGATTCCGGGCAGCGAGCGGGTTGCACCGAAGCGAACTAAAGACAATCTATGGACAAGAAGAGGCTTTTTAGGCCTGGCGGCTTGGGGCGCTTTCGGCGCCTTTGTGACCGCGCTTCTCCTAGCCTTTCTCCGTTTCCTCTTTCCCCGCGTCCTCTTCGAGCCTTCGCCCATCGTTAAAGTCGGCCGACCCGAGGATTACATCATCGGCGAGGTTTCCGAAAAATACAAAGAGAGCAACCGTCTCTGGATCGTCCGGACCAACGACGGGATCTACGTTCTGCTCGCGATCTGCACGCACTTGGGCTGCACGCCGCGCTGGCTGGCGACTGAGTCCAAGTTCAAATGCCCCTGCCACGGCTCGGGTTTCAAGATGACGGGAATCAACTTCGAAGGCCCGGCGCCACGCCCGCTGGAGCGGGTCAAGGTCGGGCTCGACCCGGATGGCATGATCATGGTCGACAAATCGAAGACTTTCCGTTTCGACAAGGGTGAGTGGGATAACCCCGATGCTTTCTTGAAGATCGCCTAAGCATCCATCCGGTGGCGTCAATTCGCAGAATTTTTAGGATTCATTATGAAAGATAAAATTCAGGATATTCAGGAAACCATCGTCAAGAGCCCGGTTTGGAAGTCGGTCTTCCGCCACGGTTACGCCGACACTCCGCGCAACCGGATCCTGATGATCGCCAGCAACGTCTTTCTTCATCTGCATCCGTCGAAGCTTCGCCGCCATGGCTTGACCCTGCGCTACACCTGGTGCGCCGGCGGCCTGACTTTCTTCTTCTTCCTGGTCACCGTCGTCACCGGCGTCCTGCTGATGTTCTATTACCGGCCGGTCGCCGAGTACGCCTACAACGACATGAAGTACCTCCAATTCGACATTCCCTTCGGCATGGTTACCCGCAACATGCACCGTTGGGCGGCCCATGCCATGGTCATCATGGTCATGCTTCATATGTTCCGGGTCTTCATGACCGGGTCTTATAAGCCGCCGCGCGAGTTCAACTGGGTGGTCGGCGTTCTATTGTTGACCCTGACCTTGCTTCTTTCCTTCACCGGTTATTTGCTGCCCTGGGACCAGCTTTCGATCTGGGCGGTCACCGTCGGAACCAACATGGCCCGGGCGACCCCGCTGATGGGCTCGGAAGGCCCGATGGCCGAACAGGTGGCCAAGCTCACCGGAGTGGTGACCCCGCGCTATGATGCCCGAAGCCTCCTGACCGCCGGCACCGTCGTCGGCGCTCCGACCTTGCTTCGCTTCTATGTTTTGCACTGCATTTTCATTCCCATCGTCGCGGCCCTGCTGATGATCGTGCACTTTTGGCGGGTGCGTAAGGACGGTGGGATCTCCGGGCCGATGTAGCCCACGAGGATTTTATGGCCGATATCAAAGAAGACCAGCTGCCCGAGGTGATCGATCCCAAGACCGACAAGGTCCATGCTTGGCCCCATTTGGTCCGGGCCGAGTTCATCTGCGGCCTGCTCACCACCATATTCCTTTTCGTGTGGTCTTTGGTGCTTGACGCCCCGCTCGAAGAGCCGGCCGACCCGACCAAGACGCCCAACCCCTCCAAGGCGCCTTGGTACTTCCTGGGCCTTCAGGAGATCCTCGTTTATTTCGATCCCTGGATCGCCGGCGTCGTGCTGCCTTCCTTGATTATCGTCGGCCTGATGGTGATTCCCTATATCGACATCAACCCCAAGGGTAACGGTTACTATACCTGGAAGGAACGCAAGTTCGCGGTCGCCAACTTCTGTTTCGGCTTCCTCATCCTTTGGGTTTCGCTGATCATCGTCGGCGTCTTCCTCCGCGGGCCCGGCTGGAACTTCTTCGCCCCTTGGGAAGAGTGGGATGCCCATAAGGTCGTGGCCTTGACCAATATCGACCTCAACGTCTGGTTGGCGGATCTGACCGGTCTTGACTTCCTGCGCAACACCGCGGTCTTCGCGGTGATCGGCATGGGGTTGATCGGCGCCTATTACTTCACCGCCGTGATCTACTGGAAGGTGAAGTCGAAAACTTCGAAGGTGCTGCAGGAGCTGGGACCGGTTCGTTACGGCATCACGGCCTTTCTTTTTCTGACGATGATGGCCTTGCCCATCAAGATGCTTCTGCGTTGGACCTTCAACATCAAATACATCGTCCAGCTCCCCTGGATTAACATGAATTTTTAGGAGCCGTCATGGCGCTCGCGGGTCGAGAGAGATCTTTAAGTTTCCTTTGGTTTTTGCTGGGAGGGGTTCTGATAGTCCTGACCGCCTGGTTCGTCTATGACGAAGCCATCGGCCGCCGCACCTGGAAGGAATATGCCCGGGACTTCGCCGTGCTCGAAACCAAGCGAATCGAGGCCGAGATCGCCAAGGCCAGCAAATCGGTCGATCCCAAAAAACTCAAGCAGATCGACCTCGAGCTCGAAAAGGCCCAGGCGGTGCTGGAGAGCGAGGAGTTCGCCCAACTTCAGCAGGAGCTGAAGGAAAAGCAGATCGCGCTCGACAAGGCCAACCAAAACCTCCAGTTCGCCAAGGCCGACTTGGACGAGCTCTTCTATGTCTGGAAGCACGCCCAGCACGAGGGTCATGACTTCTCGGGCGAGAAGAAAAAATACGAGGAGCTGGAAAAAGAGATCAAGGGGCTCGAGGCCGAGCAGGTGAAGAAGGAAAACGAGTTCTTCGCCGTCCAGGAGAAGGTCAATTTAGCCAAGGACAAGGCCAAGGAATTGGTGAAGCAGCGCGGGGAGCTGACCAAGAAGGTCGACGCCCTCCAAAAGCAGTTGGCCGGGGTCCAGGATCGGGGGGCTCCCATTGACCAGTATGTCCTGGAAGGGCTCGGCAAGTCCGGTCCGGTCAATTGGGGAACGGTCGACCGTTGCACCACCTGCCACATTCCGGTCCTCAAGCCCGGCTATGAGAAGGAAAAGCAGCCCTTTCGGACCCATTCCAACCTGAATGAGATCTTCAACAACCACCCGGTCGAAGAGTACGGCTGCGTGACCTGTCACGGCGGCCAGGGCCGGGCGACCCAGATCAAGGGCAAGCCGATGGAGAAGGGCGACTACCCCCACGGCTTCGATCATCACTGGAAAGAGCCCTTGCTTCGCGGCGATTTCATGCAGTCGAGCTGCAACAAATGCCACGTTCAGCAGTTCGAGCTCGACTTGGCTCCGATTTACACCCAAGGCAAGCATCTCTTCGTCAACTACGGCTGCATCAACTGCCACCTCATCAAGGGTTTGGAGTGGGCGCCGAAATCGGGTCCCGATCTGAGCAAGATCAAAGAGAAGGTCTATCCCGAATGGATGCTGGGCTGGATCAAGAAGCCGACCGACTATCTTCCCCACACCCGGATGCCGCAGCCGCCTTGGGTCAACGACAAGGACCCGATCCAGGCGATGGCCTACATCCTCGACAAGAGCGAAACTTTTAACTGGAAGTACGGCACGTTCCCGGGCGGCGACGCCGCCCAAGGCAAGGAGACTTTCAATAGCGTCGGCTGCTTCGCCTGCCATTCGATCGACAATAAAGGTGGAAGCGACGCGCCGGCCTTGGACCGCATCGCCGAGAAGACCAGCGCCGACTGGATCTACAATTGGATCCAAGATCCGAAAAATTGGTCCAAAGACCACCGGATGCCCAGCCTGCGCCTCAGCTCCGACGAGGCTCGAAACGTCACCGCCTACTTGAGCGGTCTGGGCAAGAAGCCCGAGGAGAACGCCGAGCTGCGGGCCCAGCTGGCCGATGCCGAGAACGTCAAAGCCGGCTTCAAGGTGATCAACACCTATGGTTGCTACGCCTGCCACAGCATCAAGGGCTTCGAGAAGGCTTCCAATCCCTCGGTCGAGCTGACCAATTTCGCCCGCAAGGACATCAGCGAGCTGGCCTTTGGCGACGCCAAGATCCCCGAAACCTGGGAGTCTTGGACCGACACCAAGCTGAAGAATCCCCAGGCTTTCGTCGACGAGCGCTCGACCAGCTTCATGCCCAAGCCGAACATCAGCGACGAGCAACGCCATGCCTTGATCGTCTTTCTCAGGGGCCAGAAGCCGGAAGTCCTCGAGTCCAAGTACATCGCTTACGATCCCGAAATCGAAAAGGGCCGCCAGCTGGTCAACAAATACAACTGCAAGGCTTGCCACGTGATCGAAGGCCAGGGCCAGGAAGAGCTGGTCAAGGTGATCACCGAACCCAACCTCTTGCCGCCCAATTTGGCCACCACCGGCGCCCGTCTTCAGACGGCTTGGATGACCGGCTTCCTGCGCAATCCCGCCGACTTCGCCAAAGTCCGGGATTGGCTCGACATCCGGATGCCGACATTCCAATTCACCGATGAGGAGCTCGAATCGCTGGTCCGCTACTTCAAGAAGCGGGACAAGGCCGAGGGTCTTTTCGAGACCCTCAATGTCAAGGTGACACCCGAAGAAGTGGCCGCGGCTCAAACCTTGATGGGACCGAACAACTTCAATTGCACCAGCTGCCACATCATGGGCGGTCAGCGGCCCGAGGGCGGAATCACCGTCTGGGCGCCGGACCTGGCCAAAGTCCACGACCGGATCCGGCCTCAATGGCTCAACAAATGGGTTCGCGATCCCGGCAAATTGGTCCCGGGGACCCGGATGCCCGGTTACTATCCGGAGCCCAACAGCGGCCCCAAGGACGTTTTGGCTGGCGACGACGAGCGCCAGATCCAAGCCATCGTCGATTACCTGATGACGATCGGCAAGCCCGAGGCCCTGATGCGCGGTGAAAGTGAGCCCGCCAAGGCTAGCCCCGAGTCCCAGCCCACGCCCGCCACCGGCGAGGCCGAAGACAAGGCCGACGCCGGAAATCAGGCCTCTTTGTAAGCTTGACGGGTGGGTGAGCCTTGCTTACAGTCGGCCCCGATTTTTATATCCTGAATGACGACCTTAATTAAGGAGATTGGACCATGTACAATCGAAAATTGACCGCCTTGACCAGCGTCTTGGCCTTAGCTTTTACCCTTAGCGCCACTTCTTGCGGCAAGAAGCCCTCTTCGGCTCCGGCTCCCAGCGCCGAGGCTCCGGCCCCGGCCGGCGAAAAGACCGAAGCGGCACCCGCCGCTCCCGCGGCGCCGGCCGCCGGCACCGGCAGCATCAAAGGGAAGGTGAGCTTCAGCGGCACCGCCCCCGAGATGCCGGCTCTCAAGCGCGAAGCCGATCCTTTCTGCGCCAAGACCCCGATGAAGGATGAGGAAGTCGTCGTGAATTCCAACGGCACCCTGAAGAACGTCGCCCTGACCGTGCAAGGCGCACCGGCGGCTGTTCCCGAGGGCGCGGCTCATACCGAGATCGACCAAGCCAACTGCATGTACACGCCCCGAGTCGTGACCGCAGCCTACGAGCAGGACGTCAAGATCGTGAACAGCGATCCGATCCTCCACAACGTCCACACCTATGCCGATGCCAAGACCCTCTTCAACCGGGCTCAGCCCAAGGGTTCGCCGGCGATCGACAAGAAGTTCACCAAGGACGACGGCGCGGTCGTCAAGTTCAAGTGCGACGTTCATCCCTGGATGACCGGCTGGCTGATTCTGAACGACAACGGCCTCAATGCGGTGACCGGCGATTCCGGCGAGTTCGAGATCAAGAACGTCCCGGCCGGCACCTACAAGATCCAAGCCTGGCATGAGAAGTATGGCCCCAAGACCGTCGACGTGACGGTCGAGGCCGACAAGGCCGCCGAAGCCAACTTCACCTTCGACGGCACCGAGAAGGCGGCTTACAACTTCAAGGAAGTCGAGATCGCCTTCGGCCACGACCACTCTCACTAAGCTTTTCCGTTCGTTTTAAAAGCCCCGGCCACAAGCCGGGGCTTTTTATTTTCCGCAGGAGAAGGGGCGGGCAAAGCCCCTTGCCACGCTTTCCGGTACCTGCTAACCCTCCACCCCGAATGGTAGAGAAACCCTCCAAATCCTTGCCCTATTTCGCGGTCGCCACCGCCGTTTTGACCTGGCTCCTGATCCTGGTCGGCGGGATCGTTCACGGCACCGGCTCTTCGCTGGCCTGCCCGGATTGGCCGACTTGCTATGGGAGCTTCTTTCCCGAGATGAAGGGCGGGATATTTTTCGAGCATTCCCATCGCTTGGTGGCCGCGACCGTCGGACTGCTGACCATCGTCCTTTGCATCCTCTTGCTTCGCCAAAAAGACCGGGGGCTTCGCAAAGCCGGATTCCTCGCGGTCGCTTTGGTGATCTTTCAAGGCCTCTTGGGCGGACTGACCGTGATTTACCGCCTGCCCACCGCGGTTTCCACCGCCCACCTGGCGACTTCGATGCTCTTCCTTCTGCTGCTGGTTTACATCGCCTATCGCGCTTTCGGTCCCCGCCTTCCCGAGGCCGCGCTGGGCAAGGCCAAGCCTTGGGTCTTGGGCACTTTGGCCTTGGTTTACTTTCAAATCGTCTTGGGGGGCTTGGTCCGGCACACCGGCGCCGGTTTGGCCTGCCTCGACATTCCACTCTGCCAAGGCAGCCTTTGGCCGGCCGGGGCTCCGCCCATCCTGCAGGTTCATATGCTGCACCGCTTGAGCGGCATCGTGGTCGGCTTGGCGGTTTTCGCCGCTGCCTGGCGGGTGGCCCGGCTCGATCCGAAGCTTCGTCTCTTGGCCGGCTTGGCGCCGCTCCTGGTGCTGGTCCAGATCGGCCTCGGACTTTGGAGCGTCCACTCGGCCTTGGGTCTCTTCCCGGTGACGGCCCATCTCGGCGTGGGCGCCTTGCTGTTGGTGGTCATATTCCTGATTTACTTGAACGCCGCCCGAGCGCGGGCTTGGGAAGGGGCGGGGGCCGCTGCCTCGGCTTCGGCCGCGCTGCGCGCCTCGCCGGCGGCGTGAAAGGCCCGATTTTTCTATGACGGCCCTGGCCCGAGCCTCCACTCAATCGCTGGTCGACACCGTCGCCCTGGTGAAGCCGCGCATCACGCTGCTCACCTTGATCACGGCGGCCGCCGGAATTTTTTTGGCGCCGGGCCGGGCCGAACCGGCGCGGATCGCGGTGGCATTGTTGGGCATCGCCCTTTTGGTCGGCGGCGCCAATGCGCTCAACATGTTCCTGGAGCGGGACACCGATCTCTTGATGGCCCGAACCCGCGACCGGCCTTTGCCCGGCAAGCGGCTCTCGCCCGAGTTCGTTCTCGGTTTCGGCAGCGTCTTGATCGGGCTGTCGATCCCGATCCTCACTTATCTGGTGAACCCGCTGACCGGCGCCTTGGGCGCGCTCTCGCTGGTGAGCTACGTCCTCTTCTACACTCCCTTGAAACGGAAATCCTCGCTGGCGCTTTGGGTCGGCGCGGTGCCGGGAGCGATGCCGCCGCTGCTTGGCTGGACCTCGGTCACCGGCCGGGTCGGCTTGCCGGCCTTGGTCCTGTTCGGGATCATCTTTTTTTGGCAGATCCCTCATTTCCTCGCCATCGGCATCTTTCGCAAGGAGGAATATGCCCGCGCCGGCATCAAGGTCTACACCCTCGAGGCCGAGCCCCGGCAGATTCAGCGCCAGATCTTGATCTACACCTTGGCCCTGGTGGCGGTGAGCTACGGCTTGATTCCCTTGCGAGCCGCGGGAAATCTTTATCTCGCCACTGCGACCGCCTTGGGCGGGATTTTCCTGGTCTACGCCGTCCTGGGATTCCGGGCTCGCGACCTGGAAGAATGGGCCCGCCGTCTTTTTCTGATCTCGCTGCTTTACTTGACTTTGCTTTTCTCGGTGCTTTTCATCGACGGAGGTTCGGCATGAGAAGAACGATCGCCGGTGTCCTGATGATCCTTTGCCTGGCGGCTTGCCAGCGGAAGGAGCTGCCGGTCCTGGGCCAGATTCCCGAATTCAAGCTCACGTCCCAAGACGCCAAGCCCTTCACCCAGGAGGAGATGAAGGGCAAAGTCTGGGTCGCCGACTTCATCTTCACTTCCTGCGGCGGCGCCTGCCCGCTGATGACCGAGCGGATGAAGAAGAGCATTCAAGCCTCGCTCTTGGAGATGAAGGGCGAGGGCGGGGAGCCGCCGGCCAAGATCGTCTCCTTCAGCGTCGATCCGGAGCGCGACAGCCCCGAGGTCTTGGCCCAATACGCCAAGAATCACGGGGCCGAGCCCGGAATCTGGGTTTTTCTCACCGGACCGCTGGATGAGATCACCCGGACCGTGGTCCAGGGTTTCAAGATCAGCATGGGCAAGGTCCCGAGCCAGGCGCCGAATCAGGACGAGATTTGGGAAGTCGTGCACGGCGAGCAATTTTTGCTGATCGACGCCCAGGGCCGGATTCGCGGTTATTATTCCTCGGAAGGCAGCGATCTCCGTCGTCTGCTGACCGATCTCAAATCCTTGATCAAGGGGAGTGCTTCATGAGCTTGGGCGATCGTCTGGCGATTCTCAACGCCGTTCTCAACGGAACCGCCGCCGTTTTCCTGGTGCTGGGCTGGATATCGGTCCGGGCCAAAAGAATCGACCGCCACCGCTTTTTCATGGGCGGAGCCTTCGTCATCTCGATCCTGTTTTTGATTTCCTACCTGACGCGGTTTTATTTCACCGGGGTCCATCGTTATCCCGGCACCGGGGCCATGCGGACGGTGTATTTCTTGGTGTTGGCCACTCACACCCCCTTGGCGGCGGCCGTGCCTTTCCTGGCGATTCGGTCGATCTACCTCGGGCTGAAGAACCGGATCGAGGCCCATCGCCGAATCGCGCGGGTCACCTTGCCGATTTGGATGTACGTCTCGGTCACCGGCGTCTTGATTTATTTTATGCTCTATCAGTGGGCGTAGGGGCGGGCCTTGCGCCCGCCCGATCTACGGACGATGCGGAGGCATCCCGGGCACCCGCAAGGGGTGCCCCTACCTGCCGCGCGTCTTTCACCGGCACCCTCAGGCTCAAGATAAAAACCGGCAGCATCAAG
>DATEDP010000140.1 GCA_035281585.1 bacterium | reverse complement strand
AAGCAGGGATTGTAAACTTGCCCCGGCAAAGGGCAAGGGAATAGAGCCTATGGCCTTCGAAGAAATTCTCCAACTGACCGACCGCGCCAAGCACGCCGCCCGCGAGGCGGCCAACTTGAGCAGCCCCAAGAAGAACGAGATCCTGAGCAAGGCCGCCGATCACCTGCTCGCCTCCCAGTCCCGGATCTTGGCCGAAAACCGCAAGGACCTTGAAGCCGCCCAAGCCAAGGGGCTGTCGGCCGCGATGATCGATCGGCTCACCTTGAACGAAAAGCGCATCGGCGAAATGGCTCAGGGCCTGCGCGAGATCGTCGGCCTCGAGGACCCGATCGGCCAGGTGGTCAAAGGCTGGACCCGCCCCAATGGCCTGCGCATCGAGAAAGTCCGGATTCCCTTGGGCGTCATCGCGATCATCTACGAGTCGCGGCCCAATGTCACGGTCGACGCCGCGGCCCTCTGCCTGAAGTCGGGCAACGTCGTCATCCTGCGCGGCGGCTCCGAAGCGATCCACAGCAACAAAATCTTGGGCGACATCCTGCGCGAGACTTTGAAGTCTTCGGGCGTCTCGCCCGACTTGATCCAGGTGGTTCCGGTCGCCGATCGCGACGCCTTGAAAGTCCTGCTCGAGCAAGACCGATCGATCGACCTGGTGATCCCGCGCGGCGGCGAAAGCCTCATGAAGATGCTGCGCGAGACCAGCAAGATCCCGGTGGTCAAGCACGACAAGGGCGTTTGCCACATCTTCGTCGATCACAACGCCGATCTCGACAAAGCCGAAAAGATCATCCTCAACGCCAAGGTCCAACGGCCCGGCGTCTGCAACGCCTTGGAGACGCTCTTGGTCGACGCCAAGGTTGCCCACGCCTTTCTGCCGCGGATGGCGGCCGAGCTGCAACGCCTTGGGGTGGAGATTCGCGGCGACGCCAAGACTCAGTCGCTAGTGCCCGAGGCCAAGCCGGCGAGCGAGGCCGATTGGGACGCCGAGTATCTCGACCTCATCTTGGCGGTGAAGATCGTCGAAGGCCTCGACGAAGCCCTCAGCCACATCGAGCGTTACGGCTCGCTCCATACCGAGTCGATCCTGACCAACGACGAAAGCCACGCCGAACGCTTCCTCCGCGAGGTCAATGCCTCGGCGGTGATGGTCAACGCCTCGACCCGCTTCAACGACGGCGGCCAGCTCGGCCTGGGCGCCGAGATCGGGATTTCGACGACCAAGCTTCACGCCTTCGGCCCGATGGGTCTCGAGGAGCTGACGGCTCAGAAATACGTCGTCCGCGGCGAAGGCCAAGTACGCGATTAATAACTAAACCCCCCTTTGAAAAAGGGGGGCAGGGGGGAATTGACCCAAGCAACGAAGCATTCAACGCCCCCGCAAAAAAAGAAATTAAACGACAGGGGGGATTTGACCCAAGATGGAAACGATAGAACTGGCCCGTAAAATAGCCAGCGAAGCCCTCGACACCAAGGTCCGCGATTTGAAGCTCCTCGATCTCCGGGGCTTGGTCAGCTACACCGATTATTTCATCCTCGGCACCGGAACCAGCGACCGCCACGTCCGCTCGGTCGCCGATCGGGTCCATTTGAAGGTGAAAAAGGAGTTGGGCCGGCTGCCGCTGAGCTACGAGGGCCAAGACTCGGGCAATTGGGTCCTGCTCGACTACGGCGACGTCGTTCTCCATCTTTTCCTCGAGGAACAGCGGCGCTATTACGGCCTGGACGAATTCTGGTCTCACGCGCCGGCCTTGACCGTCGACGGGGCCCGTCCGGCCAAGAAGAAGCCGAGCCAAGTCAAGAAGCCGAAGCCGGCCAAGCCGGCCAAACCGGCCAAACCCACACCCAAAACCAAAGCCAAGCCCAAGAAGAAAAAATGAAGCTCAAGCTCCTCGCCATCGGAAAGATCAAGCGCGAGGCCTTCCAACAGCTGGCTCAGGAATACGAGCGCCGGATCCGGCGCTTCCAACCCTTCGAGGTGATCGAGATCCCCGATGAGAAGGTCGGCGCCAAGGCCGAGATCCCCAAGGTCCTGCGCCGCGAGGCCGAGCGGGTCGAGAAGCACCTCAAGAAGGACGCCCATCTGGTCGTCCTCGACGAGCACGGCGAGCAGTGGTCGAGCATCGACTTGTCCTGGGAGCTGGGCCAGTGGTTCCATCACTCGCCAAGCGAGATCGCCTTTCTGGTCGGCGGCGCCTTCGGCCTCGACGAGGAATTGAAGAAGCGGGCCGAGGTCCGCTGGAGCCTCTCCAAATTGACTTTGCCCCATCAGTTGGCTAGGGTCCTGACTCTGGAGCAGCTGTACCGCGCTCTGACCATTTTGAAGAACGTTCCCTATCACCACGAATGAAAAAACCGCTCATCCTCATCATCCTCGACGGCTGGGGCATCAACGAATCGCCGGAGCACAACGCCATCGCCCAGGCCCGGACTCCGAACTACGATGCCTGGCTCCAGGAATACCCCGGCGCCGCCCTCGACGCCTCCGGCCATTCGGTCGGCCTGCCCGAGGGGGTGATGGGCAATTCCGAAGTCGGCCATCTCAACATCGGCGCCGGCCGCATCGCCATGGTCGGCTTGACCCGGATCTATGGCGCGATCGAGGACGGCGGCTTTTTCCATAATCCGGCCCTGCTTGCGGCGGTGCGGGCCGCCAAGCAAAATCATTCCACTTTACACCTGATGGGGCTGCTCTCCGACGGCGGCGTCCACTCCCATCAAGACCATCTCTTCGCCCTGCTCAAGCTGGCCAAGCAGGAAGGATTGCAGGATGTCGCGATCCACGCCTTTCTCGACGGCCGCGACACGCCGCCGGAAAGCGGCCTCGAATACCTCCAGCGACTCGAGGAGGAAATCCAAGCCCAAAAAATCGGAACCTTGGCGACAGTGACCGGCCGCTACTACGCGATGGATCGGGACAAGCGTTGGGAGCGGACCGAGGAAGCCTACCGCGCCCTCGTCGAGGGCTTGGGCGAGAAGGCCCAGGACGCCCGGGCCGCCGTCGCCGCCTCCTACGCCGCCGGCCGCTCCGACGAGTTCGTCAAGCCCATCGTCTTGACCGACGGCCAAGGCCGGCCCCAAAAAGCGATGAAGGACGGCGACGCCGTGATCTTCTTCAATTTCCGGGCCGACCGGGCCCGCCAGCTGACCTACGCTTTGACTCAGGCCGAATTCAGCGGCTTCGAGCGCCGGGTTTTTCCCAAGCTCGGAGCCTACGTCTGCATGGCCGAGTACGACCAGGCCCTGACCTTGCCCATCGCCTTCCCGCGGGTCGAGCTGAAGAGCACCTTCGGCGAGCTGATCGCCGGCCGGGGCTTGACCCAGCTCCGCATCGCCGAGACCGAGAAATACGCCCACGTCACTTTCTTCTTCAACGGCGGCGAGGAAAAAGTTTTTCCGGGCGAGGATCGGGTTTTGGTCCCTTCGCCCCGCGAGGTCGCGACTTACGACCTCAAGCCCGAGATGAGCGCCCCTCAGATCACCGAGGAAGTGCTGAAACGGATCGGGCAGGATCTCTACGACGTCATCATCCTCAACTTCGCCAATGCCGACATGGTCGGCCACTCCGGCAAATTGCCGGCCGCGATCCAGGCCGTGGAAACCCTCGACGTCCAGCTCGGCCGCATTCACCAAGCGATCGCGGGCCGGGGTGGGACGATGCTCGTCACCGCCGACCACGGCAATTGCGAGCGGATGGTCGACGAGGCCGGCCGGCCGCACACCGCTCACACCCTCGACTTGGTCCCTTTCTTGCTTATTGGTGAAGCTTGGAAAGGAAGCCGGCTCAGGCCTCTGGGCAAGCTCGAGGACATCGCTCCGACCATGCTCCAGATACTAGGAATCCCCCAGCCCGCCGAGATGACCGGCCGAAGCATGATTGTTTAACAGCCGTTTCCTTCGCTCCTGCTTGGCTCCGCCCTGCTGCGAGCTCTGCCCCCGCTTGATCGAGGAGCCGCCCGGCCTTTGCGCCGCCTGCGCCGGTTTGTGGGTCGAGCTTTCACTTTGGCGTTGCGAGCTTTGCGCCGATCCTTTCGCCGGCCAAGGGCTTTCCGCTCATCGCTGCGGGGTCTGCCTGCAAAACCCGCCGAGCTTCGAAAAGGTCCACGCGGCGGTCGAGTTCGACGGCAGCGCGGTGGGATTGCTCCACGCCCTTAAGTTCGGGGGACGGCGCAGCGCCCTGGGCCCCCTGGCCGAGAAAGGAGCGCCCCATTTTCGGGCCGCCGTCGAAACCTGCGCCCCCGACTTCCTGGTCGCCATGCCCCTGGGTTGGTCGCGGCGCCGCCGGCGCGGCTTCAATCAAAGCTATTTGCTGCTTCGAGCCTTGAGCCGCGGGGCCCGGATCGAAGTCCCGGTCTGGCGGGGTGGACGGCGGAGAACCCGGGAACCTCAGGCCCGCTTGGACCGCGGCGCGCGGCAGCGGGTCCTGGCCGGCAGCTTCCTTCCGCTCAAGCCCGGTTCCTTGGCCGGCCGGCGCATCCTCCTCGTCGACGACGTCTTGACCACCGGAGCCACCGCCGAGAGCTTCAGCAAATGCCTCTTGCAAGCCGGGGCCCGTTCGGTGCAGGTCTTTGCCTTCGCGAGGGCTAGAAGGAAGGGTTCGTTTTGATCATGAAAGATTTCATCGTCGCCGCCGAAGCGGCTTGCCGGATCGCCGGGAAACTCCAGCTGGAAGGATTGAAACGCGACAAGCAGATCGAGTTCAAGGGCAGCATCAACCTGGTCACCGACGTCGACAAGGCCTGTGAAAAAGCCATCGTCGAGGTGTTGCAAGGCCGCTTCCCCGAACACGACATCCTGGCCGAGGAGGGCAGCGGCCGCCGTAAGAACAGCGAGTACAAGTGGATCATCGACCCGCTCGACGGCACCACCAACTACGCCCATGGTTACCGCCTTTTTTGCGTCTCCATCGCCTTGGAGCACAAGGGCGAGATCGTGGTCGGCGCCGTCTTTGAGCCCAACCGCGACGAAATGTTCTTGGCCGAAAAGGGCGGGGGCGCCCGCCTCAACGGCGAGAAGCTCGCGGTCAGCCAAGTCGCCGACTTGAACCACGCGATGCTGGCCACCGGTTTCGCTTACAACGTCCGCGAAACCGCCAACAACAACCTCGACCACTTCCAAAAGTTTTTGATGAAGTCCCAAGCCATTCGCCGCGACGGCGTGGCGGCCGTCGACCTCTGCTATGTCGCGGCCGGCCGTTTCGACGGCTTTTGGGAGCTCAACCTCTTCCCTTGGGACGTGGCCGCCGGCTACCTCATGATTCAGGAGGCCGGGGGTAAGGTCAGCGATTTTCGGGGCAAGGCCTTCGACGTCTATTCCAAGGAGATCTTGGCCAGCAACGGCCGGCTCCACCCGGCAATGTCCAGCTTGCTCAGCCCAGGATAATTTTAAATAAAAACAATAGCTTAGCCTGGAGCAGGCGACGGCACCGACCCCCTCCGTCGGCGGGGAAGCGTCTCTAAGGCATGAATTTTTTTAGCTTTTTTAAGGAAACTTTTTGAGCGGCCGGGCGACACTTTGTTACTATCCACAAAGGAGTCGCGATGAAGAACGCTTGGCAACGCCTGTTTTGCGCCCTGGCCCTTTCGATTTCACTCATCCTCTCCGCTTGCGGCAGCGGCGGCCAGCCCTTCCTGATGGACGTTCAATCGGATTTGATCGTGACGGCGACAAATCCCGACAGCCTGGTGATCCAAACGGCCGTCGGAACCCTCGAAGCGGAGATCGTCCAGGAGTTCAACGACCGCTTCGAGCTTGACGTTTTCAACCTCAACGCCAGCGCGACCTTTCCCGACCTGGGCCCGATCAATCTGGTCTTGGATCCCAATTTCCCGGCCAGCGCCACCGTCTACAAGCTCAACCGCAACAACAATCCATCGGGAACCAACACGATGCGGCTCAGCCTGATCATCGAAACTCCCGAGCAAAATTTGACCTTGAGCGACCTGACTCTGAGCAGCAATTCGGCTTCCCTGCAATTGGATCAGGATTTGCCGCCCTTGACCTTCTTTTTCCAGGGGCAGCCGATGCAGATCGATTTGAGCACCCTTCAGGTTCAAATCCCGGCGAGCTTGATCGTCTCGTTTTTCGACCCGCAATAAACCTTTTTGTCATTCCGCCGGGGATTTGTTAAAAGGCATCTTGAGCGAGCAGACATGGTCTTAAGCGTCCACGAAAAAGTGAAAAGCGACCGGCTTTACAAGGCCTTCGACCTGATGGCGGCGAAGAACCTCGACGCCGCCGAGGGGGAGCTCCATGCCGGCTTGAGCGAGGCCGAATCCCAGGAGGACAAGGTCCTGGCGGCGCTCTTTTATTCGACCCTCGGCGTGCTCTATAAGGTCAAGAAAGAGTTCCCCAAGGCCTGGAAGTTCTATGAGAAGGCCGAAAAGCTCTTGCCCGAGGACCCGGCCCTCAAGCTGATCTCGGCTCGGCTCCTGATCGACGTCTTCGGCCAATTCGACACCGCCCTCCGCCGCTGCCAGAAGGTTTTGGAAATCTCGCGCAGCGATCCGCCCTTCCTCCATCAGGCCAACGCCACGATGGGTCTCGCCTACTTGAAGAAAGGCGAGCGGACCAAGGCCGTCCAATGCTTGGTCGACGCGATGAAAGACGATTTCGAGGGGCTGGCCTCGGCCACCAATATCGACCTCAAGCTGATCGAGGCTTTGATCCGAAAGAAAGCCGGCCTCGAAGAAGGCCGCCGCTATCTCCAGGCCGCCCGGCGCTTCGCCGAGAACAAGGGCGAGGACAAATTCGTCGAGCTCTACACCCGCCTGCTCGACGCCTATCCCGAGAGCGAAGTCGGCGAGACCACCGACGTGAAAATCCCGATGAATTAATCGCCGATACCCCCCTTTGAAAAAGGGGGGCAGGGGGGGATTTGAAAGCCGTCGCAAAGGACGGGTTTCGATTTCCAGGTTTTTTCTTCCCGCGACCGTTTTAAATCCCCCTTAATCCCCCTTTTTCAAAGGGGGAAATCACACCGTCCACGGATCCGGCTTCTCGCCGTTCAAGCCGAAATCCCGAATCGCCTGAGCCGCCACCGACTTCATGACTTTGCCGGCCTTGGCCAGCTCGACCAAGGCCGCGACCGCGATGTGCTCGGCGTCGACTTCGAAAAATCGCCGGAGAGCCTCCCGGCCGTCGCTGCGGCCGTAGCCGTCGGTGCCGAGGCTCAGCCAAGCGCCCGGGATCCAGCGGGCGATTTGATCGGGCACCGCCCGCAGCGAATCCGAGGCGGCGATGAAAGGCCCTTCGACTTCAGCCAGCGTCTTTTCGAGATAGGAGCGGCGCGGCGGCGACTCCGGATGGAGGCGGTTCCAGCGCTCGCAGGAGAGGGCCTCGCGGCGGAGGAGCTGGTAGCTGGTGGCGCTCCAAACGTCGGCCGCGACCTGGAACTGCTTTTCGAGCAGCTCCTTGGCCCGCAGGACCTCGCGGAGGATGGCGCAGCTGCCGAAAAGCTGAACCTTGGGCCAATCCGGCTTTTGGCGCGAGGCCTCGAAGCGGTAGAGGCCATGCAAAATTCCGTTCTCGGCGCCGGCCGGCATTTCCGGCATCGGGTAATTCTCATTCTGCAAGGTCAGGTAGTAATAACAGTCTTCGAGCTCGACGTGCATCCGGCGCAGTCCTTCCTGGACGATGACCGCGATTTCGTAGGCGAAGGCCGGATGGTAGGCCCGGATGTTGGGCACGGTGCTGGCCAGCAGATGACTGTGGCCATCCTGGTGCTGGAGGCCCTCGCCGGCCAAGGTGGTCCGGCCGGCGGTGGCGCCGCAAAGAAAGCCGCGGCCGCGCTGGTCGCCGAAGGCCCACATCTGGTCGCCGGTTCGTTGGAAGCCGAACATCGAATAGAAAAGATAGAAGGGAATCATCGGCTCGCCGTGGCTGGCGTAGGCGGTGCCGGCGGCGGTGAAGGAGGCCATCGAGCCGGCCTCGGTGATGCCTTCCTCCAAGACCTGGCCCTCCTTCGACTCGTGGTAATAAAGCAGCATGCTCTTGTCGACCGGCTCGTAGAGCTGGCCGATGGCCGAATAGATGCCGACTTGGCGAAAAAGCGGATCCAGGCCGAAGGTCCGGGCCTCGTCGGGGATGATCGGCACGACCCGCCGCCCGATTTTTTTGTCGCGGAGCAGCAGGTTGAGCAGCCGGCCGAAGGCCATGGTCGTCGACACCGCCCGGTCGCCGGTGCCGGCCAGGAATTCTTGGAGATCCTCCAAGCCCGGCACCTCCAAGGTTTTGGCGAGGACCCGCCGCTTGGGCAGCGATCCGCCGAGCTTGGCCCGCCGCTCGAGCAAGTATTGCATCTCCGGCGACTTTGGATCGGGCCGGTAGAAGGGCACGTCGCCGAGCTTCTCGTCGGGAATCGGGATCTCGAAGCGGTCGCGGAAGGCCTTGAGCTCAGCCTCGTTCATCTTCTTCTGCTGGTGAGTGATGTTGCGGCCCTCGCCGGCTTCGCCCAAGCCGTAGCCCTTGATGGTCTTGGCCAAGATGACGGTCGGTCCGCCGCGATGGCGGGTGGCGGCGTGATAGGCCGCATAGACCTTGTCGGGATCGTGGCCGCCGCGCCGCATCTTTCGGATATGCTCGTCGCTGAGCGGCTCGGCCAGCTGGAGCAGCTCCGGCGACACGCCGAAGAAATCCTTGCGGGTATAGGCGCCGGGCTCGACCGAATATTTTTGGTATTGGCCGTCGACGACCTCGCCCATCCGTTTGACCAGCAGGCCGTGGTGATCCTTGGCCAGCAGCGGATCCCAGTCCGAGCCCCAGATGACCTTGATCACGTTCCAGCCGGCGCCACGGAACACCGCCTCCAGCTCTTGGATGATCTTGCCATTCCCGCGGACCGGTCCGTCGAGCCTTTGGAGGTTGCAGTTCACGACGAAGGTCAGGTTGTCCAAGCCCTCGCGGGCGGCGATGGAGAGCGAGCCCAGCGATTCGGGCTCGTCGGTTTCGCCGTCGCCGAGGAAGGCCCAGACCCGCGAGCCCGAGGTGTCCTTGATGCCCCGGGCCTGGAGATAGCGGTTGAAGCGGGCTTGATAGATCGCGGCCAGCGGCGAAAGGCCCATCGAGACGGTGGGAAATTCCCAATAGGAGGGCATCAGCCAGGGATGGGGGTAGGAGGAAAGGCCGCCGCCTTTCTCCAGCTCCCGCCGGAAATTCTCCAGCTCGGCCACGCCGATCCGGCCTTCGAGGAAGGAGCGGGCGTAGATGCCGGGCGCGGCGTGGCCCTGGATGAAAACTTGGTCGCCAAAATCGCCGTTGTCCTTGCCGCGCAGGAAATGATTGAAAGCCACCTCGTAGAGCGTGGCGGCCGAGGCGAAAGTCGAGATGTG
Organism: bacterium; assembly: GCA_035281585.1. Classification (NCBI taxonomy): domain Bacteria; species bacterium. The sequence goes on along the minus strand of DATEDP010000140.1, from coordinate 5,595 downwards.
GCCGCCGATGCCCGGGTATTTCTTGTTGGCCCGGACCACCATCGCCATCGCGTTCCAGCGGACCAGGCTGCGGATCCGCCACTCGATCGCGCCGTCGCCGGGATAGGCCGGCTGGGCTTCGACCGGAATCGTGTTGACATAGGGCGTGTTCAGCCGGGGCGTCAGGGCGGCGCCCTTGGACGCGGCGTGAATCAGCAGCTCATCCAAAAGCCGGCGGACCGGCCCCGGCCCATGAGTTTGAAGCGCCGCGTCGAGCGAGTGGAACCAGTCCTCGACTTCTCGGGGATCGAGCCGGTCGTTTTTCGGCGTATCGGCCATGCGCAAGATTCTAGCATGGCCGGCTTTGGCCGCCGGAGGAAATATTTCCCGTAGGGGCAGGCCTTGCGCCTGCCCCAGGCGATGACGTTGCCATCACCCGCAGATTGGGCACCCGCAAGGGGTGCCCCTACACGGTTTCTTTCTTCCGGCAGAACAGCGCGTCGAGGCTGTAGGGCCCGGCGCCGCGGCAAATGAAGTAGAGCGCGACCAGGCCCAGCGTCATCGGATATTCGAAGCCGCCGTCCTTGGCGAAAAGCCCGCTTTTCAGGTGAACTTGGAAAATTGCGACCGCCATGACGCAGAAGACGCCGAAAGCGGCCAGCGGAGTAAGCAGGCCGAAGATCAGGCCCAAACCGCCGCCAAGCTCGCCGGCGATCGCCAGGTAAACGCCGGCCTTGGGGATGCCCATGCTGGCGAAACCTTCGACGGTGGCTTGCAGGTTCTGGACCTTTTGCCAGCCGTGAGCCGCCATGATGATGCCGGTGCCGATTCGAAGTAAGGTGAGAGCCAGGGGTTCGAGACGAGTGCGCATCGGGAAACCTCCGGTGAATAGGATTTAACCCGAATATGAAGGGCCTTGCTTCGGCTGTCCACCATTTAAACGGCGGCCATCGGAACGGTTTCGGCGCGGCGTTTGCGGCGGATGTAGAGCGACATGACCGCCGGCAGGAAAAACATCCCCATGAACATGCAGCAAGTCAGGCCGAGAACGACGACTTTTCCGAGCTGGGCCAGGCCTTGGTGGCTGGCAAAGGCCATTCCGACGAAGGAGGTCATCGAGTCGAGATAGGTGATCAGCACCGCCTTTCCGGTCGATTTGAAGAGGAAATCCAGACCATTGGCACCCTCCTCGCGGAAACGGTGCAGGATGTGGACTCCGTTGTCGGCTCCGATCCCCAAGATCATCGGCAGGGCGATCATGTTGGCGGTGTTGAACGGCAGGTCGAAAAGCGACATCAGCCCAAAGAGCGAGAAGACGCCGAAGACCAGCGGCAGGGAGCTGAGCAGGGCATAGCGCAAGGACCGAAAGTCGATGAGGAAGAGCAAAAAAATCGCGATCGCCGAGTAGAAGCCGGCCCGAAAATAATCTTTTCGGACCAGCCGAAGGATTTCGAAGAACATCACCGGCGGGCCGGTGACCTCGCCCGACACCTGGCGGAGCTCGCCGATGAAAGCCTCCAGCGGCCCCCGTTCCCAAATGTTGACTTTGGGATAGGCATAAATCGCGTAAGTCCCGTCGGCCGAAAGAAAGCGATCGCGAATCTCGCTCGGCAGCTCCTCCAGCCGCATCGGCGGGGAGGCGGCCGCGGCCTTCAGCGTCCCGCGCAAGCCGCCGAAGAAATCGCTCTGAAATTCGGACACCGCCGAAGTTAGCAGGCTCTCCACGGTCCGGCGAGCGCCGGCATCCAAGGTGGGCGCCGGAAACTTCGCCAGGGCGGCGTCGATGGCGGCGATGCCATCCTCGGCCGCGGCCACGATCTTCTCACCCTCGGTCGCGGAAAGGGCCCGGTTTTGGACCTCTTCGAGGTTGGCCTTCAACCGCGAGAGCTGGCTTTGCAGCTCCCGCGGGTCGGGCTCGGCCAGGGCGGCATCCGGAAGCTCCAAGATCACCCGGCGCAAGCGGGCCGTCGTGCCGGAAGGCTGGCGCTCGGGAAAGACCGCGCCCAACCACTCGACCCTTTGGACGGTCGGCAGCTTGGCGGCGGCCGCGGCAATCCGCTCGGCCTCGCCCAGCGAGCCGGTCATGAAGATTCCGGCCCGCGGCGACATCGAAGTGTCGATCAGCTTCTTCTCGTAGCGGACGGCCTCGGTGTTCTTGGCCTGGAGGTTGAGCAAGTTGTTGTCAAAGTCGATGCCGTGGTTGGGGCTGAAGAACATGTAGGCGCCCCAAGCCGCGATGACGACCACCGCGGCGACGATCCAACGGGCGCCGCCGAAGAAGAAATTCCGGACCTGCTGCATCCAGGGTCGAAGCGGGCCGCCGGGCGGCATCGGGGGAACCTTCAAGGCCGCGCCGGACCGGCGCCGGTCCCAGAGCGCGAGGAAGGCCGGCAGGACGAAGATCATGCTCAGGGCCGAGATCAGGATGCCGTTGCCGGCGATCCAACCCAGCTCGGCGAAGCCCTTCAGCTCGACCAAGGTGGTGGCGTAGAATGCGGCCGCGGTGGTCGTGGCCGAGGTCATGATGTTGCCAAAGACGTGGGCGATGGTTTCCTCGATCGCTTGAGCGATGCCGCGGCCCTTTTGCAGCTCTTCCTCGTAGCGCGCGACCACGTGCACGCCGTAGTAGGTGCCTTGGCCGACCAGGATCACGATGAAAGCCATCGAAAACAGATTGAGATGGCCGACCGTCAGGGTGGCGAAACCGAAGACCCAAGTCATGGTCAGGTTGAGGTTCAGCAAGCCGAGGAAGGGACGAGCGAAGGAATGGAAGGCGAGGATGAATATCACCGCCGTCGATACGTAGGCGAAGATGCTGGCCAGGGTCATGTCCTTGCGGCTGATGCGGAACTGATCGTCGTTCAAGGCCGGTCCGCCGGTGACGCCGATGCTGACGCCGGGCGATTCCGGCCCGATCGTTTTGATTTGTTGGCGGACCCAGCCGACCAGTTTTTCGGCGACCTTGTAATCTTGCTTGCTGTCGACCGGCCGGATCAGCATGAGGTGCATTTTCCCGTCGTCGGTCCGCAAATAGCCGTACTCGTCGACGTTGGCTTGGGCTTCTTGGCCGGCCTCCAGCCGGTTGGCGATGGCGGCCGAGTCGAGCTTCTGGCCCTCGAGGAAATCCTTGAACAGCACCAGCGGTTGAATCAACTTGGCGAAGTCGCCGGCCTTGGCGTCGGAGGATTTGCCCTCGCGCAGGCCTTTTTCGAGCGACAAATTGAAGTATTCCAGAAAGTCCGGCCAGCTTCGGGCCTCGAAGAGGGCGCGGACGCCGCCGTCGGGGCTCTCGGCTTGCTGCAGCAGGCCTTCGGCCTGGTTCGGGCTCATGAACTGGAAGGCGTGCCGCTTAAACAGGCCCAAGTCGACCTTGTAGAAGACGTCCCGGACGTAATGATGGGGATCCTGGGCCAGCCGCTGGGCCAGGAGATCCATCGCCGCTCGCCGCTCGGCGTCTTGGCTTCCCTCGAAGACGAGGATCAGGTATTCGACGGCGCCGAATTTTTTTGTATAGGAGAGGAAACGCCGGTTGGTCGGAGTGTTTTCCGAATAGAGATCGAGGATTCCGGTCTGGGATTTGAGAAAGAAGATCGAGCCGAATAGGCTGACGACGGTCAAGGCCAAGGCGACGCCGATCACGGTTTTGGGATGGGCGTAGAGCCAGCGGGCATAACGCCGAAGCAATCCTTGAACCATAGTTTCTTTCTCCGCATGCGGGCTGTAAGACGGGGGGACCGCAAAGTCAAGCCAAGGGGAAGCCGACAGAATGTCTGAATTCTTGAATGATTACGATTATGTTTTTCCGCCGGCGGCGGTGGCCCAGGAGCCGCCGGCCGAGCGCTCGGCCTCGCGGCTGCTGCAGCTGGGACGGCGCAGCGGCGAAATCGGCCACCGCCGTTTTGTCGAGCTGCCCGAGCTCCTGCAAACCGGCGATTTGCTGGTGGCCAACGACACCGCGGTTTTGGCCTCGCGCCTTTACGCCCGCAAGCCCAGCGGCGGCCGAGTCGAAGTCTTTTTGATTCGGCCCCGCGGCGACGGCGAATGGGAGGTCTTCCTTTCGCCGGCCCGCGGCTTGAAGGAAGGAACCAGCCTCCAAGTTCTCTCCCGATCCGAGGCCGAGGCCCGGGGGCCGGAGCTATCGATTGCGGCCGTGGGTCCCGAGGGTTTTCGGGTCAAGTTTCGAAACGGGGAAGAAGAGCGCCGAGCTTTGAGCGAATTCGGCGAGATGCCGCTCCCGCCCTATATCGCCCGGGAGCTGCCTCGGGCCAGCGACCGCGAGCGTTATCAGACGGTCTTCGCCGCCGCGCCCGGCGCCGTCGCCGCGCCGACCGCCGGCCTCCACTTCAATGAGGCGGTCTTGGCCGCCTTGGCGCGGAAGCAAATCGCCTTGGCCCAGCTCACCCTGCACGTGGGGCCGGGAACCTTCTTGCCGGTGAAGACCCAGCGGGTCGAGGACCACGTCATGCATGCCGAATTCTATTCGATTCCCGAGGCGACTCAGGCCGCGGTCGAGGATTGCCGGAAGCGCGGCGGACGGGTGATCGCGGTCGGCACCACCAGCTTGCGGGCCCTTGAAACCTGGGCATTGAGCGGGAAGAGCGAAGGCGAGACCCGGCTCTTCGTCCGGCCGGGCTTCGATTTCCGCCGGATCGACGGGTTGCTCACCAATTTCCATCAACCCAAGTCGACCTTGCTCATGCTGGTCAGCGCCTTGGCCGGGCGAGAAAATATCCTGCGGGCTTACCGCGAGGCGATCGAAGCGGGGTATCGGCTGTTCAGCTACGGCGATTGCATGCTGATCCTGTAGGGGCAGGCCTTGCGCCTGCCCCAGGCAAAGAACCGGCGATCACTGCAGACAGGGCACCCGCAAGGGGTGCCCCTACGGGCGTTCGGGGTCATCTTCCCATCGTGCGGGATTGTGCAGGATGTATTCGCGTATTTTTTCCAATAACTTTTCATTTCTGATGACGTGTTCGTAATAGTTGCGTTGCCAAAGAATTCCACAAATCGAAGCGTTTCCAGACTTCTTGATGTATTGCAGGTATTTGGAGCTGCTTAGCGACTTAAATACCCCAACGATGTTTCCAACCGTAGGGGCGGGCCTTGCGCCCGCCCCGGGCGAGGAGCCGGCGATCGTTGAGGCTGGGGCACCCGCAAGGGGCGCCCCTACGATTCTGAGGATCGCGTGAAAATGGTTGGGCATGACGACCATCGAGCCCACCGAATTTAATTTCATTTCATCGCAGACGACCTCGCCAAACAAACATTCACGATTTCGACTGCAAATTGTGACGAAATACGCCCCAGGCATTGAATAATCGAATCCGGGGATTCTGAGATTCTTGCGATAGCCGTGGTGGGGAACATGTCCGACATGGACAGCAATATTCATGCCTTCAGATCCGCCAGCTTCCCCAATACCCCAACCATTAATGCCTGATCGTAGTAGCAAGGCTTCCCCTCCCGCACCCGGTCGCGGAACCACGCCAGGTCCTTGGCGAAGAGGCCGCCGGCCATGACGCCGGTTTTCATGCCGAGATTGCCCGAGCGGCAGCGGGCGAGGAGCGAGCGCCGACGGGGCAGGCCGACCCGTCGCTCTTCGGTGAAGCCGAGGCT
>DATEDP010000139.1 GCA_035281585.1 bacterium | reverse complement strand
CCTTGGTCGGTATGAGATTCCTCGGCCACTTCGTGTCCTCGGAATGACAAGCACGACGCCGTATCTCGTGCGGCGGTTTTAAAAAAATGCTAAGCAGCCCCCCTATGCCCTGGATCTACCTTATCGTCGCCGGTTTATTGGAAGTCACCTGGGCCCTCGGGATGAAGAAGTCCGAGGGCTTCACCAAGCTTTGGCCCAGCCTTTTCACGGTCGCCGCGATGATCTTGAGCTTTTATTTTCTGGCCAAGGCTTTGAACCGGATTCCCATCGGCACGGCTTACGCGATTTGGACCGCCATCGGAGCGGTGGGAGTGGCGATCTGGGGGATGGTCTTCTTTGGCGAATCCGCGGCTTGGCCCCGCTTGCTCTGCCTGGCCTTGGTGGTCGCCGGTATCTTCGGTCTCAAGCTCACCTCGGGCTAAATCATCGGCTCTTCCAAGCGCTTGAACTGGCGGATCTCCGGGAAAAGCCGGGTCCAGATCAGGACCACCGCCAGAGTCCCGGCGCCGCCGATCACCACCGCCGGCACCGTCCCGAACCAAGCCGCCGTCAGGCCCGACTCGAACTCGCCCAGCTCGTTCGAGGCTCCGATGAAGATCAAATTGACCGCGCTGACCCGGCCCCGCATTTCGTTGGGCGTCTTGAGCTGGACCAGGACGCCCCGGATCACGACGCTGATCATGTCGGCGGCGCCGAGCAGGAAGAGGCAGAAAATCGAGAAATAAAAATTGGTCGAGATACCGAAAAGGATAATGAAGACCCCAAAGAGCCCGACGCAGACCAGCATGGTCGAGCCGGCCCGCTTCATCGGCGGCAGGTAGGCCAGGGCGACGGCGGTGAGACCGGCGCCGACGGCCGGCGCCGCCCGCAAGATGCCGAGACCCTCGGCGCCCACTCCCAGGATGTCGTTGGCGTAAACCGGGAGCAGGGCGACGGCGCCGCCCAAGAGCACCGCGAAGAGGTCGAGCGAGATGGTGCCCAGGATCACCCGCTTCTCGACGATGAAGCGAAGGCCGGCCATCAGGGTGTTCCAATTCATCACCGACTTTTCGATGATGACGCTGCGATAGCGCATGGCCGCCACCAGGACGCAGGAGGCGAGCCGCATTCCCGCGACGACGAACAGCACTTCTTCGACCCGGCCGAACCAAGCGTAGAGCCAACCGGCCAGCATCGGACCGGCGATGAAGCCGAGCTGGAAGATCGAGGAGTTCCACTTGACCGCGTTGCTAAAGTGATCCGCCGGCACCAGCTGGGGCACGATGGCCTGGCTCGAAGGCCCGTCGAAGGCGTTGGCGGTGCCGGTCAGGAAGACGAGGGCATAAATCCCCACCAGCGATTTCACGTCGAGGCCGGCCACCAGCGCCAGCCCGACGACCGCCAAGAATTGAAAGATCCGGCAAATCAGGATCACCCGCCGCCGGTCGAAGCGGTCGGCGACGTGGCCGGCGAAGATGGTAAAGGCGATTTTGGGGACGAAGAGGGCCAGGCCCAGATAGCCCAGGTAGATCGGGTCGCGGGTCCATTCGTAAATCCACTGGCCCAGCGCCACGTTCATCATTTGATGGCTGCTCCAAGCCAGGAAGCGGGCCGAGATAAAGTACCGAAAATCGCGGGATTGGAAAGCCGCGCGGGGGTGGACGGCCGGGGACGCGGGGGGCGACATAAACTCCTTATCTTGAGCAAGAATTAATTTCTTTTTGGCGAAATTGCGAATAAAAAAGCGGATAATGGAGGCGAGGTCCTATGGGTGACATGAGCGTTTCCAATCAGCGACCGCCGGAGACGCCGGCGGCCGAGCAAAGCCAGCAGGCTCAGCAAGCCGACCAAGCCAAGCAGGCCCAAGACGCCCAGCGGGCCCAGGCCGAGCAGCTCAAGCAATCCCAACAACAGCAAGCCAAGCAAGAAGAGCCCTCGACCATGTCCTTCGAGTTCCTATCGGCCTTCGAGACGATCTTTCAGGAAGGCTATGAGAATTACCGGGTGCCCCAGAGCAGCGGCGGCGCCGCCACCAACACCGAGACCCGGGGCCAAGACTTGCAGCGTGACATGCAGGTGATCCGAGAGTTCTTCCGCGAGGCTTCCCGGCTCTTCGCCGGCCAGAAGATGGAAATCTCGCAAATGCTCAACCACCTCAAGGCCGAGCAAGGCGGGATGTTCTGGAGCCGGCTTCAGCAAGTCTTGCAAAAGGGAATTCCGGTCCATCAAGCGGTGGTCTTTCAGAAGACCGATAAGGACGCCGGCGACATCAAGCACAAGTTCGGCTCGCCCGAAATTCCGACCGCCTTGGGCGAGAAGGCCGGCGAGGCCGCCAAGCTCGGCCAAATGGCGCGGCCCGGTTCGGCGATGCTCGAGCTGATGCGGGCCGAGGCCAACCCCACTTCCCAGGTCGAGCATGCGGTCCTGGCTCTCCAAATCCTGCAGCGCGACGGGATGACCGACTCCTCGCAGAAGGTCATCGGCTATTTGAAGAAGCGCTGGGGCTTGAGCGACGAGCAGATGCAGCGCTTCCTCGCCGATCACAAGATTCCATTCTACATGGGGCCGATGGCGACGGCCGACGCCGGCGAAAGGTCCCGGGGCAGCTTTTGGTACATCTTGGTGGCCGTGGCTTCGGTTCCGGTGGCCATGCTGGTCGGGATGGATTTGCTTTGGTCGGCCATCATCGGCATCGCCATTCTGGGCTTCGGACTCATCCTCACGGCGCAAAAGAAAGATTGATCTTCGGATGTCATCCTGAGGACCCGAAGGGCCGAAGGATCTTTACCACCCAAGGAGGTCGCAGGTCCCTTGTGCCCGTATTTTGGGTATTCGCTAACGCTCAGGATGACAATGACGCGCCGCGCCTATCGTTTTCGCAACAAATCGTCGATAGTACCGAGCGTTTGGGCAGGGGTGTTGCTGATCATTAGGGGCACATTTGTCACCGCCACGTCCTTCCAGCCTTGGGCCTGTGGGACCGGTCCTTCCTCCGACCGCGTCCGTTCCTCCACTTCAAAAGATTGAAGATCAACTCAGAGCCCTGCCGGAGTATTACTCCCGCGAAAACTTGCTGCCGCGCCTCCTTCACGGTTATTTCCGCGAAGCCCGAATCCAAGCCGAGCTTCGCTTCGGAAGCGGCGTCTTGGCCGTCGAAAACTCGCCCGATCTCTACTTGCGGGAGGGAGCCGGGATTTGCGCCGAGGCTCGGGTCCGCCAGGGCCGGCTTTCCTTCCCTCAACCGCTGCGGCTCGGCGGTTTCTACGCCCTCGGCGGGCTCTACGATTTCTGTGCCGTCGACACCGATGCCGCCGGGAAAATCCGCCTGAAGAGCTGCTTTCCCTCCCTGCCCAAGGACAGCGACATCACCGAGCCGGTGTTGAAAGGCCCGCTGGCTCGGGCTTTTCCCGAAAAGAAAATCCATCCGCTTCCCTTGGCCGACTTGCTGAAGGCTTTTACTCAATCGCCCGAAGCGGGCGGCGGCGACGATCCCTTGCTCTCGGCACTGCGCCAGGTGACGCTGAAAGCCGAAATTCCCGGCGAAACCTGGGTGGTGGATCCTCCGGGCACTCCGGGCGGCTCCTGCCATCCTTTGAGCGCGGGCTTGGAAGCCTACCTCGACCTGCCTCGATTGAAAGACAACTTGGCGGCCGGCCTTTGGCGCAGCTTCGACTTCTCGGGCTTGGAGCGCGGCAGCAAAGTTCTGTGGCCGCATTTCGACTTGTCGCGCCTGCCGCTTCCCGAGGGCTGGTCGATCCCCGAAGGCTTGGCCGACCTGGAGATTCGGTATTTTCCGGAAGAGGGTGCGACTCGCCTTCAAATCCGGAACATGAAGGCCCGCGCCCAAATCGCGCCGCTGTTCGGCGAGTCCGAAATCATTCTTCAGGGGGCGGCCAATTTGGTTCTGCGGCGGGGAGGCGAGATCGAGCTCGAAGCCGAGGGCTTGCGGGTCGAGACGCCTCTGAATGCGATCGAGGGCGCCGGCTTGCCCAATCTTTCGGTCATCCTCGACGGCTCGGCCCGGGGAAGCTTCAAAAACGGCAGCTTCGCCCTCGCCGGGTCCCGCTTTTCTTTGCGCGATCTTCAATGGCAGGTGCCGAAGGAGCATCCTGCGCCGCTCGGCTCCAGCGGTCTTTCCTGGTTCGGAACCTTGGTCGGGCAGGGCGAGGTCGAGTATGAAGGCGCCGGCCGGACTTGGAAGCGCCTCGACTTCGAGCTCAGCGGAGACTTGGCGATCCTCCAAGCCGAAGGAGCGTCGCTCCTGAAAGCCGAAGGCTTGTCGGTCGATCTCAAGGGAGATTCTCAACGACTCACCCTCGAAGGCGATGCCGTGGCCTTGAATTATGGCGCCGCCGCGATCGAGCCTCGGTTTTCCTTCGTGCTGAAGCCGAAGCTCGAGGGCGAAGATTGGGGGATGGATGGCGAAGGCACCCTGAAGCTGCGCGGGCTCAACGTCCCGCTCGCCTTGGTTTCGGAGCTGGAGTTGAAAGCCGGCGCCAAGCAAGGCGAGCTCAAGCTCCCCTCGATCGCCTTCGACTATGACGGAAGGTCCTGGACCCGAAAGGGCCGAGCCGAGCTCCAATGGTCGGAGCAAGGCCTGGCCGGCCGGATCCGCTTGCCGGACCTCCCGGGCGGCAACGCCCTCGACTTGCGCTTGCGCCGGACCGCCGAATCGGAGCGGATCGCCGGCAGCTTCCAGTTTCGCCCTTCGCGCTTGCCGCTGGCCTCGGGCCTCTTCGCCGAAGATTTAAAGGTCAGCGGCTCCTTCACCACCGATCCGTGGAGCAGCCTGCTGGCCAAGCCGAGGATGAGCTTGAAGGCCCGCGTCGAAGGCAAGCTCGACGGCGGTTTAAGCGGGCCCTTTGACGCCGACCTGCAAGGCTCGCTGAGCTATTCGCCGGCGCGGCGCTCGGTCTTCCTTTGGCTCGATCCGCGGCGCGGTTCGGAGCTTCGGCTCGGCCCGCTGTCGCTGCCCGGCGAATCCCGAACGGTCGAAGGCGAATTCCCCCTCAAGGGAACCTGGCAAGCGGTTTTGCTCCCGAAAGGAATCTTGATCGGGGGCCGCGGCGTTGGAATTCAAGGCGGCGAAGTCAGGGTCGGAGACGGAAGCTCTCGGGCAAAGGCCGTCGAGGGCTTCGACCTCGTCGCCGATCAGCTCTGGAGCGTTCAAAACGGCATCGCTTATGCCGGCGGCGAGGGAATCCGGCTCGAAGCCCGAGTCGAGCCCTCGGTCTGGCTGGGCTCGAACGTTCAAGGGCTGGGGAGCCGCAAGGTCTTTCTTATCACCGATCAATTGCCCTTAAGCGCCGAGGCTTATTGGCGGCTCTTCGTGAAGAGCCTGAAAGCCGAGGGAGGACGCTGATGGTTTGCCAAAAGGTCAGCCCGCGGACGCTTCCCGACTTGCAAGCCTCGAGTCCGCGGCCCTCGCTCAACCTCAATCCGCTGACCAAGCCGTCTCAGGTTTCCCAGGATTATTATCTCTGCGATCAGGCCCAAGACCATCCGCTCTTGGCGAAGGGCGCGGTCTCGGTCAAGCCGCTGGCCACGCTCTATCCGACCCAAATTTTCGCGCCCCAGATTCGCTCGGCGCCGGCCTTGCCGCCGCCGCCGGACACTCCCTTGGCCAAGCTAATTTACGATCTGACCACCCAGTTGAAGGATTTCGAGCTCAGCGCCGACTTGAAGCTGCCGATGGAAGGCATCGGCCCGGGCCAAGTGCAGACCTTCACCCACGCGGTGCTGAAGGGGCCGGGGGCGGTCGTTCAGCTCGGCATCGATTTCAAGCCCTATGCCGGCCCGCAATCTTTGTTGAAGCCCTTCGAGCAAGTGCCCATCATCGGACCCTTCTTCATCGTCAAGATCCTCCGGGTCCAGATGAATCCCTCGAGCCGCAAGCTCGAGGCCAAAGTCCAATACCTTTGGTTCCCGGTGAGCAAGGACGTTCATGAGGATTACGTCAACAAGGCCGAGCTCGACCCCGACTTGATCCGCGGCAAAGGATGGGACCTTTATCAAGGTCTGCCGGTCTATAGCTGGCAGATCCTCGACATCGTGCTCAAGATCGCCGAAAGGCGCGGCTTAGAAACGGCTAAGAAAGTAGGCATCGATAAGGTCAAGCCGGTATTGGACAAGGCCGAAATTTCGATCAGCGGCGACTTCAGCAATGAAAAAGTCCAGCTCGGCGGCCTGGCCCTGCATTTCGCGCCCTTGGCTCCGGGCGAAAAGCACCGTTTGATCGTCGGCGGCTCGCTCTTGGAGCCCAAGGTCAAGGTCCATGGTCTCCGGGCGGCCGAATGGAAGGGCCGCGAGGGCGCGATCAAGCTGACCAATGCCGAGGAGCGGCTCGACCCGCTCGAGATTCAGCTCCGTTTCGATCCTCTCGGCAAACGCTCCACCACTTATGAAATCCCGTCTTACCGGAGCAAACGGATGTACTTGGAGGGGCGGGCCAAGCAGGATGACCTGCCGCTGCGCCTCGATCTCGAGGAGGGCATCGAGCTCAAGGGGCTGAAATTCCAAACCGACGCCTATGGGCCGCGAATCGACATCGCCAAGCTCAGCGCCCGGCGTTTGGCCTTTCGCGAGAAAGGCATTGAGCTGCGGACCAATCCCAACGACGAGGCGGTCTTCTCCGACGTCGTGCTGCGGATCGTCGACGGCAAAGTCCATTTCGCTGCCGGCTTGACCGGAAAGGCCACCGGCGAGCTTAAAGTGAAGTCGGGTGAAGACGAGATCGGCTTTCTCAAGTTCGAAGCCCTCCAAGGGAATGGAAGGCTTGAGGTGAAGCCGGCCCCCAACGGCGATCCGGTGGTGGACTTGAGCGGCAGCCTCAAGGCCCAATTGCCGGAGCTGCGCTTGCTCGTCCAATCCGAAAAGCTCAAGGCCTCGGTTAAAACTCAAGTTCGCGACGCCTCGGTGGCCGGCCTCGGCCGGCTGCGAGTTTGGCCGGCGAGCCAGCAGGCCTTGCTCGAGGGCGGCGCCGGCGACCAATCGATCCGAGTCCAAGGAAAGGGCGGGCGCGTCGTCTTCCACCAAGACACTTCCGAGGTCGAGGAATGGCCCGATCTCAAGAAAAGGCTGGGGCCGCTGCTCGCCAAGCAAGTCGTCACCGACTTTTACATCGAGCCGCAGGACATCGAGTTCAAGGTCGCCAAGATGGAGCTGGGCAAGGTCTCGGCGGAGCAGGGCCAGGCCGCGCTCGAGATCACCAAGGCCGACCTCGGGCCGATCCGGATCACCGGCGACGCCTGGGGCAAGCTTTTCGCGCGCTTGCCCGGCGGGATCTATTTTCCCTTGGCCATTCCCGAAAGCGCCAAGATGAAGGCCGCCAGCATCCGAATCGACCGCCTGCAAGACCTGCGCGACGGCAAGGGCCGGGAAGTCAGCTTTCAGAAGCTGGTCATCGCCGGCGAGGAGAGTCAGCCGACCTTTTCCAAAAAGGACCAAAAGCGCTGCGGGATCGACCGCCAGCACATCCACGCCTCGCTCGGACTCTTCCAATTCACGCCCGAAGACCGCGAGATTCAGATCCGGGACATCGACCCGCATTTCCACATTTATTTGAAGAACCCGGTGAGCGGCGGCTGCTTGAAGATCGAGTAGAATGGATGTCATCCTGAGCGAAGCGAAGGATCTGCGACCGGCCAAGAAAGTCTCTAAAGCCAAAGCCCCTTCGTTTCTACGGAATCTCTCCGAAGACACGAAGGGACTTAGAACTTTCAAAAAATCTTGGTAGGTCGCAGATCCTTCGCTTCGCTCAGGATGACAAAGGCGCGTTCTTCAGCCAAACCGCCGACCAACCCAGCCGATTGCACTTCCGGACGATTTCCATCCCCCGATAAGCTCGCAATAGCTCGCGAACGTCCTTATAGAGTAGGCCGGTCAGGATCAAGTCGCCCTGGACGGCGAGCAGCCGGCGAAACTCCGATTTCAACTCCAAGATCACGTTCAGTCCGATATTGGAAACGATCACCGGGAAATTCGCCTTCAAGCCGTCCAGCGACAGGAGTAGCCGAATCCCCGAAAGCCGATTGCGTTTGAAGTTTTCCTTGGCGGTGACCAGGGCCTCGGGATCGTTGTCGACCGCAACGACCTTGGCGGCGCCGAGCTTCTTGGCCGTCATCGCCAGGATGCCGGTCCCGCAGCCGACGTCGAGCACCGAGGGCCGACGTCGCGACGCCATCGCCTCGCTCAAAAGCTCGGCGGCCAGCCGGGTGGTGGTGTGGGTGCCGGTCCCAAAGGCCAGCCCGGCTTCGATGTACAAAGTGTTCGCTTCCAATCGGCGCGGAGTCTTTCCGCGAGGATCGACTTCGAGGCCCGCCGATAAGGCCGAAGCTGGAATGAGCTGGAAAGGCTTCAAGTAGCGTTGATATTTCCGGCTCCAATCGCCGCGCAGAACTTTTTCGACCTTGGCTTCGTGAAAGAGCCGACGTCCGAGGCCGGTTTCCAGCGCTCTCAAACCGCTAAGCAGCTGCTTGGCGCTCAGGCCCGGCGGCAAGGCGGCGCTCAGGCCGACTCGGCCCGGTCCCGGGACCCGCTGACTGGAAGTCAGGCCGCATTGATAGAGCAGGCCCAAGGCCAAGTCGAAATCGCCCCGGGAAACCTTGGCTTTGAACAGGAGATGGCTCTTTTTTCGGCGCGGTTGCATCGGCGGCCCTTTCATTATAAGACCGGGCGGCTTTCTTATATTATAAAGGTATTCCTTTGGAAAAATTTTTCCGGTGCTGGGTTCGGTGGCTGCTGAAATACTACGGGGTTGTGATCCTCCTGGTCCTGGCGCTGTCGGCCTTGAGCTTTCCGCGGATGATCCGGCTCTTCAAGACCATCAGCACCGATCCCATCGACCTGCTGCCGCGCAATTATCCCAGCGTCCAAACCTTGCTTCAGCTTCGCGACAAGCTCGAACCCAAGAAGCGCTTTGCCGTCGTCTTCGAATCGGACAATCCCGAGCAAACTCAGAAGCTGATCCAGGATCTCAAGCTGGTTCTCGAAAAGAATCCCTACGTCGGTCAGGCCCTCATCACCAAAGTCGGCTACGAATACTTCGACAAGCACAAGCTGCTGTTCTTGGAGCTGGACGACCTCAAAGACATCCGCCACCGGATCGACCGCAAGATCCAGCGGGAAAAGCTCGGCCCGCTCTACATCAGCTTTGACGAGGAGGAAGACGCCAACCTCGATTTCGAGGACATGGAGGCGAAGTACCGCAAACGGTACGGCGGGGAGGCCGTCGACAACAAGTATTACGTCAGCCCCAATGGCCGGCTTTACGCGATCTACGTGGAGTCGAAGCAGCCCAACCTGACGATGGCCGAGGAAAGGAACTTCCAGGACGAAGTTCAAAAAGTCGTCCAAGGCTTCGACATCAAGGCCTACGATCCCTCGATGAAGATGTATTTCAGCGGCTCGACCCGGGTCATGGAATACCGGGCCTTGATTCACGATCTCAAGATCGCGGGCATTATTTCCGGCGCCTTGATTTTTTTGCCGCTGCTGCTTCGTTTTCGGAAGCCGCAATACGTTTTTTTGATCTTCCTGCCCTTGGCCGTCGGCATTCCGATGGGTTTGGCCCTGTCCTCGCTCTGGGTTGCCAAGCTCAACGTCACGACCTCGTTTCTATTCGCCATCTTGGGTGGCTTGGGGGTCGAAACCGGCATCCATGTCTTTTCCCGCTATTACGAAGAGCGCCACGGCGGGGTGCCGCTCGAAACCACTCTGACCGAAATCTACCTTTCATTGGGCCCGGCGGTCCTCACCGCGGTGGCCTCGCTGGCGGTCACTTTCTTGCTGATGATCTTCAGCGACTTCAAGGGATTCAGCGAGTTCGGCCTCATCTCGGGGCTGGGCCTCATCGTGCTTTTTTTGCTCTATTTCACTTTCTTTCCCGCGCTTCTCGTCCTGGGCGAAAAGATCCGGCTGCTTCATTTCGGCGGCACGATCCGGGAGTTCGAGGGCCGCTTTTCCTTCAGCTCCGGCTTCGTCCGGCCGATGCTGGTCCTTTTCAGCTTGATCACGGTCTTTTCGATCCTGGCCACGCCATATTTGAAGTTCGAGTACGACACCAAGAAGATCCGGGCCGACGACCCGTCGACCCGGCTCGACAAGATCCGCCAGCGGGCGACCAGCGGCGAGCGGCTCAACAATCCGGCGGCGGTGATCATCCACAACCGCGCCGAAGCCGAGGCCATCAAGGCCGCGGTCGAGAAGATCCGGGATTCCAATCCCGACACCACCGTCCAGGGCACCAATTCAATCTATTCCTTGGTCCCCGGCCAGCAAGAAGAAAAGATGGCCGTGTTGAAAGACATCCAGAAGATGCTGGAGGACGACACCATCAAGCTGGTGCCCGACGACAAGCGGGCCGACCTCGACCGCTTTCGGAAAGCGGTAACCGACACGACCATGGTGAAGGAGGGCGAGGCGCCGCCCGAGGTGACCGAGCGCTTCATCGGCGATCCCGCGATTCCCGGCAGCGTGATGATGATCCTGGCCAAGCCCCGCATCGAGCTCGACGACGGCCGGAAAGCCATCGCCTTCGCCGCCGAGATTTCCAAGCTCGAGACGCCCAAGGGGACTTTCCAAGCCAGCAGCGACGCCATCGTCTTCGCCGACGTCCTGACGACGATGATCCGGGATTCCGAAAAGGTCCTGGTCATCTCGGTGCTGAGCGTATCCTTCTTCGTCTTCCTCAATTTCCGCAATGTCCGGAAGACTCTGCTGGTGATGTTCTCGATATTGGCCGGCGTTTTCTGGGTGATGGGGGTGATGTTCCTTGCCGGCGTGAAGCTCAACCTCTACAACATGGTCATGATTCCGGCGGTAATGGGGATGAGCATCGATAACAGCATCCACATCTATCATCGCTATGAAGAGCTCGGGGCCGGCTCCTTGCCCAAGGTTTTGACCACCACCGGGGTTTCGGCCTTGCTGGCTTCGATGACCAATGCCGCCGGTTTCTTCGGGTTGGTTTTCTGCACCCATGGCGGGCTGCGCTCGATGGGGCAGGTGGCGGCGATCGGCCTCGGAACTTGCCTGATCACGACCTTGCTCTACCTGCCGATGATCTTGAAATTTTTCGAGGACCGCAAACTGCGCCGGCAGGCGGCCTGATTATTCGAATACCACCGTCTTGTTGTTGTAGGTGAGGATCCGCCGTTGGATGTGCATCCGCACCGCGTAAGCCAGGGCCAATTTCTCTTGATCGCGGCCCTTGCGGACCAAGTCCTCGACCCGGTCGCGGTGGGTGACCCGGGCGACGCTCTGCTCGATGATCGGCCCGTTGTCCAATTCGGCCGTGACGTAGTGGCTGGTGGCGCCGATCAGCTTGACGCCGCGCGAATAGGCCTGATGATAGGGTTTCCCGCCGATGAAGGCCGGCAAAAAAGAGTGATGAATGTTGATGATCGCGTTGGGGTAGGCCGCGACGAAGCTCGGGCTCAAGACCTGCATGTAGCGGGCTAGGACCACCAAATCGATCCGGTGATCGCGCAGCAGCTGGAGCTGCTTCTTTTCGGCTTCGGCTTTGGTCGCTTCGGTGACCGGAACCACTTCGAAAGGGATGCCGAAATGACCGGCGACCTCCTTGAGATCGGCATGGTTGCTTAAGATCAGCGGAATGTCGACGTCGATCTCGCCAAGCTCCCGGCGGACCAGCAAATCGTACAGACAATGGCGGTATTTCGAGACCAGGATCGCCATTCGGCAGCGCTCGTCGCGAAAATGAAGCGAATGCTCCATGTTGAAGCGGGCGGCGAGCTTGTCGAGCTCTTGCTGAAGCTGGGTCCGGTCGAGGTTAAAGCCGCCCATTTCCCACTCCAGCCTCATCAGGAAGGTGCCGGTCTCGACGTCGGTGTGCTGGTCGGAGTCGACGATGTTGCCGTTGTGCTTGTAAACGAATTCGGAAACCGCCGAGACCAGTCCCGGCTTGTCCGGCGAAACAATGAGTAGAATCGCGTTATCGGCGTTGGCCACCAAAAGGCTCCTCGATTCGGAAGAACCCCAAGCTTATCATCGAGATCATCGTTGACAAGACATTTCCTTTTCATCAATATCGTTCTTTACCCGTTTTCCGCTGAGGCGAGGAATTATGAACAAAAAAGACCTGAAGAAATTTAAGGATATCTTGCTGGAGCGGCGCAAGGCGATCACTCAGCTCAACGAATCTCTCAGCGAGCAATCGGTGGTCTTCGATCCCAACGACCTTCCCGACGAGGTCGATCTCGCCAGCAGCGAAACCGATCAAGCCATCAACCTCAAGCTCCGCGACCGCGAACGCATCCTTCTCCGCAAGATCGACAAGGCCCTCAAAAAGATCGAAGAGGGCGAGTATGGAGTCTGCGAATCTTGCGGCGAGGACATCGGCGTCAAGCGCCTCGAAGCCCGGCCGGTCACCGACCTATGCATCCGTTGCAAAGAAGAGGAAGAGCGGCGCGAGAAGGCCTACGCCGAGGAATAAAGCTTTCCCGGCTTCTCTCTCCTTTATTCATTCTAATTTTCATTTGTTTTGCCGGTTCAGCCCTCGCCGCGGCCGCTTATCCCTTGACTCATGCCGAGGATTGGGACCGCCACCTGGGAAAGCGCGTCATCCTGATTGGAACCACCCAAAATCAAAAGTTGGGAGCGGCCCTTTCGATCGATCACCGGACGGTCTACGTGAAAGGAATGGATTCTTGGCCACCGGAGTTCTCGAATCGGATGGTGCGGGTGATCGGCATCCTCCGGCAATACGATCTTCCGGTTGCCGGCCAAAAGGACGGGGCCTGGAGCGCGGGGGTCGCCGAGCCTGCCAAGGCTTATCTCATGGATAAAGCGAAGTACGACACCGAGGGCTGCCCGCCGCCGGAATAGAGAGGAACGGGGCTGAAGCCCCTTGCTACAGCTCTTTAGCTTCCTCGGCCGCGGCCAAGGCGGCCAGGCGGGCGCTGACCGTCGCCATGCGGACCAAATTTTCTTTTTCGGCGCAGTTGAGGAAGGCTCCCTCGTGGGGCTCGCTGAGCTTGTGCATGCAAAGGCAGGCGAACTCCATCCCTCGGGCGTTGAGCGAGGTGAAGGCGTCGCGCTGGGCGTTCATCCGGAAGAATCCGCCGACCATCTGAAACCCAACCATATAGATCACCGGCTCGATCGGGTACTCGCTGTAGAAGTCGGCGGTGGGAATCCCTTCCTGGACCAAAAAGGAATCCGATTTTTTGCCGCCTTTGGCGCTGAGCAGCTTGTTCCGGTCGCGGCGGTTCATGTTTCGGATCTCATCGCTCTGCATGACCTCCATCAGGCCCATGCCGTAGGTCCCGGCCTCGTTCTTGACGAAGGCATAGGGCGACTCCTCCACGCCGTAGGACCGATAACGGTCGCCGACCCTTGACAGGACCCGGTCGACCGCGTCGGCCAGCCGGCCGACGTCGGAGGCATTGGCCAGATCGACATTGGTCACCGACTCGAAATCGCATTGCAGGAGCCAAGGGTCGAGGTCGACGACTCGGGCGAACTCCTCGGTCAGGCCGGCGAGCAGCTCGAAATGGCGGCTCTTACGGCGCCGGTGCCAGCCAAGCTGGGGCGAGGGCGAGACCCGACCGGCGACCGACTCGATCTCGGCCGGCACGCCCTTGGAAAAATCGTTGTTCGAGAGGATCCAATCGCCGGCCAGCTCCCCGGCCCAAGGCCGGCCTTCCTTGACCTGGAGCCGGTATAAAACCAAGGGCGCCCCGTCGCCCAAGTCGACCTCGACCTGGGGCTCGCCCAAATCCTGGCCGAGATAGGCCAAGCCGACCTTGAGCCCGCTCTCTTCGAGCAGACGGCTCAGGCGCCGGACGTTCTCGAGGTAGAAGCGATTTCGGGTGTGCTCCTCGACCAGCAGAATCAGGCTTTTCACCTCGGGCAGCTGCTCTTCGAAATAAGACCGGAGGGCGCGGCCGGTGATCCTCGAATAGGAATTGCAGAGATTGTTGAAGCCGGCCGGGAAAAGATTGGTGTCGACCACGCCGATCTTGCGGCCCGAATTCCGAATGTCGCAGCTCAAATAGGGAAGGGGCTTCAAGCCCTGGGCCCGTTGGGCGAAGAATTCCTCGATCCGTTGGCGATTTTTGAGAAAGTGTTCCGAAATCTGGTGCAGCACAACTAGCCTTCCACAATCTTGAGCGTCTTCAGGTAGATTTCCCGGACCTTGCGCCGATAATCGCCGAAGATCCCGACTAAGTTTTCCTTGTCGGGCAGGGACAATTTCCCCGCCAATTCCTCGAGCCGCTCGTGCTCGAGATCCAGATAGCCTTCTTTTAAATCGAACTCGGCTTCAAGCACAATCTCCAAGGTCCGGTAGAAGACGTAGGCCTCCTTGAGGGTTCGAATCTCAACTTTCGACAAAATCCCGCGCTGGTCAAAACGGTCCAAGGCTTCCAGGGTGTTGGGCGTGACGAGATTTTCGAAGATCTTCCCCAGCTTCATCTGGAGATATTGGACGGTGAACTCGATATCGACGACTCCGCCCATCCCTTTTTTGAAATGCCAACGCCGCGGGCCTTCCTTGGCCAGCTCCTTCTCGATGCGCATCCGCAAATGGTGGATTTCCAAGGCCAGGCTTTCGGGAAAGGGCTTCAGGAAGATCAGGCGGCGGAACAGGCCTCGGAAATCTTCGCCGAAATTTCCACCGGCTTGGATCAGCCGGGCCTTGAGCAGGGCCTGCCTTTCCCAATGGGCGGCGTGCTCATGATAATAAGAGATCCAGGAGTCGAGCGCGGTGACCAAAGCGCCGGCATTGCCCGAAGGCCGGAGCTCGGTGTCGATTTTGTAGGCCGAGCCTTCGCGGGTCGTGAGAGTGAGGTAGCTGATCAGGCGTTGGACCAATTTGGCGAAATATTCCCGGTTGCTGATCGGCTTGCGGCCCTGGGTCTCGCCGTTTCGGCTGTAGATGAAAATCAAGTCGAGATCGCTGTAGAAATGAAGCTCGCCACCGCCGAGCTTTCCCATGCCGACGACCGCGAGGTGGCTGGCGGCATAGTTGCCGTCATTGTCCTTGCAGCGCGGCAAGCCGTAAACGTGGGAGAGCTCCTCCCGGGCCAGCTCGAGGGTGCCGATCAGGATGGCGTCGGCCAAGTCGGTGAGATGGGCCATCACCGGCTCGAGTCCGAGCTGGCCGGCCAAAAGCTCGGCTTCCCATTCTCGGACTTGGCGCTTCTTGAAGCGGCGCAGCTCCAAGAGCTTGGCTTCGAGGTCGCCTTGCTCGGCCAGGGCCTTTTTCAGCTCGCGATAGTGCCCCTCGACTCGCGCGTTCATGGTTTCTCCTCGAAACGGTTGGAGAGCAAAGCCTCGAAGCGGCTCTGGACCCTTTGGCGCCGCAATTCCAAATCCTTCAACATTCGCTCGGCGGCCGAATCGGGTTGGGGATCATCATAGCCCATCCGCCGGGCCAAGGCCCGCAATTCCTCGGTGTCCTGGGGAAGCTCATGAGTTTGCTGCTCCTCAACGAGCTGAAGACGGTGCTCCATCGTCCGCAGGAAGACGTAGGCTTCGGAGAGCTCGGCCTCTTCTTGGGGCTCGATCAGCCCGGCCCGGCCCAGCCGCTTCATCGCTTCCAAGGTATTGGCGATTTGGAGCGATGGGTCGCGGCCGCCGAAGAGAAGCTGGAGGGCTTGAACGAAGAACTCGACCTCGCGGATTCCGCCGTCGCCGAGTTTGAGGTTGAAGCCGCGCTGGGGCCGGGCGCGCACGGCTTGGACGATTTTCTCCTTCATCGATTTCATGTCCTTGAGGAAGGAGAAGTCGCTGAGCTTGGGATAAACGAAAGGGTGGATGCGGCGGAGAAACTCGGCGATGAGCCCGGCGTCGCCGGCCGCCCGCGAAGCTCGGATCATCGCCTGCTTTTCCCAAGGCGCGCCGAAGCTCTCATAATACTCTTCCATCGCGTCGAGGCTGTTGGTCAGGGCGCCGGCCTTTCCCTCGGGCCGCAGCTCGAGATCGACCCGGTAGAGGAAGCCCTCGGCGTTCTTCCGCTGGAGAAAGGCGCTGAGCCGCTCGGACAGCTTGGTGAAATACTCGTGGGCGCCGAGCTCGCCCCGGCCGCTCGAGCCCTCGTCGCTGCCGTAGAAATAGATCAGGTCGACGTCGCTGCTGAAATTGAGCTCGTCGCCGCCGAGCTTGCCCATGGCCAGGGCCGCGAAGGGGATCTCGGCGGCGCCCTTGCGCAGCCGGGGCACCCCGAATTCGGCGTGGAGGCTCCGGTTCTGCCAATCGAGGGCCGCTTGAAGGACGGCCCGGGCCAAGCCGCTGAACTCGCCGGCGATCTCGTTGAAAGGCTTGCCCAGGCCTAGGTCGCGCAGGCTGATGCGAAAGAGGTGGCGATACTTGAATTCGAGCAAGGCCGAAACCAAGGCCGCCTCGGAAAGGCCCGGTCCCGAGGCCTGGAGATGATGAAGCTCGGCTAGATAGTCTTCATCGCGCCAGGGCCTGCCCAGCTCGCCGTCCAGGACCGTCGCGGCCCGCTCCGGATAGCGCCGGGCCCAGCGGGCTAAAAAGTCGCTGTTGCCCAAGACCGAAAGCAAGGCCCGCGATCTGGCCGGATCTTGGGACGAGGCGGCATGGCCCAAGCACGGCTCGGCGACCTCCAAGGCCCTTTCGGGGCGGGCGGTCCGGCGTCCGAGCTCGGCGAGAGAGAGATCTTTCATTCGCGAAACGACCTTCCGTGGGGCACCGGGCAAAGCGGCACCGCTCGGTGAAAGCTACACTGGGCGCAGGCCGGACGCCAGCGGATCGAGCCGAGATCGGGTTTCGCCGCCCAGGAAGCGGTCAGCTTCTCCAGCTCCCGGACGTGGGCTTCGATCTGGGCCTCGCTGAATTGGAAATCATGCTTCTCGGCCCGGTTCAGGACGTGGATCTGGGCCCGCCGGATCGGCGACCGCAGCAGGCGCGAGGCGGCGAGGGCATAGGTTTTTAGCTGAAAGCCGTAAGCCGAGAGCAGCTCTTTGGGCGAGGTCGGCCGGTCGCTGTATTTAAAGTCGATCAGGTGCCAACCCTCGGAATCCCGGGAAAGACGGTCGATCTGGCCGCGAAGGTCGACGCCGCCGAGCCGAAGCACGAAGGGCAATTCACTGTAATCCTCGGCGGCGGCCGCGATGCCGCGATAGAGGTCGCTGTCTAAATATTTTCGCAGGCTCTCGGTCAGCCGAGTCCCGAGCTCGACATCGCCGGCCCAGGGTCCCGAGTCCAAGGCCAGAGCTATCGCCTCCTCGGGCCGGCGCTCCGGCGCCAGGTGGAGCAAGTTGAGGGCTTCGTGGAGCAGGGTGCCGATGGCGGTGGCCTCGATCGGAGGCCGAAGCTCGGCGGCTTCCTGGGGAACTTGGAGACGATAGGCCAAGTGGTGCTTCAGCGGACAAACTTGGAAGGTTTCGAGCTCGCTGACGGTAGCGGCGTTTGTCACCCCGAGCGCCGGCGAGGGACCCGCTGCGGAGTTGATAGTGAATTCTTTATGCCCGTAGTTTGGGTACTCGGGCCCTCCGGGCAATTCGCCGCGCCATTTCACCCAATCCTCGCCCAAGGACTGCCTCAAGAGCTGCTGCAAGGTGCCCTTGGTCCCAGGGCCGGGTTGAAGCACCACGAAAAGCCGGCGCTTGGCCCGAGTCAAGCCGACATAGAGCAGGCGTTTGTTCTCCTCGGCCTCTTCGCTTTTGTGGATCTCTTGAATGGCCAGGTAGCGCGGGCTCGGGCGGAGGCCTTTCTCCTCCCTCGGATCGGGCACCTTCAGGGCCGCCTGGCCGCCGAGCCGTTGCAGGAGGGGATAGTCGGGCTTCGGGGTTTTGTTCATCCCGACCATGAAGACGGTGTCGAATTCCAGGCCCTTGGCCTTGTGCAAGGTCAGCAGTTGGACGCTGCCTCGCGCGGCGATGAGGTCGCCCAAGGGAGTCTTGGTCGGCTGCAGCTCGGCGGTTTCACGCAGCCGCCGCGAAACTTCGGCCCAGGTCAAGGGCGCCTCGTCTTCCTCCAGCGTCTTGAGCCAATCGAGCCATTGCTCGATCGCCAGCCAGCGCTGCTCCTCGCCCGAGGCCAGGGCATAAAGCTCGCCCCAGCCACCGCGCCGGATCAGGCGCTCCAAGAGCCGGCTGGGGGATTGGCTGGCGGTCAGAGCCATCAAGCGGCCCAGCTCCTCGCGGCAGGCGAGGAATTTTTCAACTTCCTCGGGCCGGGCGCTGCGCAACCGGCTCAAAGTCTCCTCTTTCAATAGGTGCTCCCAAAAAGACTCCGCTTTGCTCCGATCCAAGCCGAGGAAGAAGAGGGCGGCGTCGGAGAGCAGGAAGAGGGGCGAGCGCAGGACGCCGACCAAGGATAGATCGTCCTTGGAGTTGCCCAAAAAATAAACCAAACGGTGGAGGTCGAAGATCTCCTGGCGCTCGAAGAGATTCTGGCCGCCGCGGATGCAATAAGGAATGCCGCGCTCTTGCAAAACCCGGATCAGCGCCTCGACGGCGCCGGAGGTGCGGTAGAGGACGGCGATCTCCTCGGCCGGCGTTTCTTTCAGGAGCTCGGCGATGGCGCCGCTGACCGCGGCCGCCTCGCGCTCGGCCTGCTCCTCGGCGCTCGATTTCTTCTCGCCGGCTTGAAGCTCGATGAGACGGGCGAAGGCGGCCGGGTCTGCCTGCCGGGTCGGCCGCGACGGCAAGTCCGCCGGGAAAGCGGCCGCCGAATAACGATTCACCAAGTCGAGCAGGACCGGCGCCGAGCGCCAATTCATCGCCGAATCGAAGCGCCTTCCACCGTCGCCCAGGATTTCCTCCTGGGTCCCGGCGATCAAATGACGGTCGACGTCGCGAAAGCGGTAAATCGACTGCTTGGGATCGCCGACCGCGAAGAGGCGCGGCCTCGAGCCGGGGCCTCGGGCCTGGCGAAGAGCTTGCAAGAGGCGTATCTGGACCGGCGAAGTATCCTGAAATTCGTCGACCAGGAAATGTTGCAGCGGCTTGAGGAATTTGCGCAGGGCCTCGTTCGGCCGGCTGAGCAGCTCCAAAGCCCGCCGCTCCATGTCGGAAAAGCTCATCCAACCGAGCTCGGCTTTGCGCCGGTCCAGCCCTTCGAGGAAAGGCCGGGCCAAGCTTTCCAGCGAGCGAAGCAGCCCGGCCTCGGCCGGCTCGGCTTCCGGCAGCTCCGCTGTCCGGCCCTCGGCATAGAACATCTCGACTCGGGCGAAGATCAATTCGCGGAGCTTGCCGATGCCGAAGGCCTTGAGCAACCGGAGGGCGTCGGGGTCCTCGGCCAGGAAGCGCTCCCGAAGGAAGGCTCTTAGCCGCTCGGCCCTGAGCATTTCCTCCAAGGCCTCGTCGACCACCTTGAAAGCCTTGCGTTGGCCGGCGGGCCGGGCGGCGTCGATCAACTGAAGGCAGAATTGGTGGATCGTTCCGATCGAGGCACCGAGGAGCTTGCGCCGCCATTCTTGGAGCAGCTCATCGGGCAGCTCGCAAAAAGCCGGATGGGAATCCAAACGCTTGAGGATCCTCTCCTTGAGCTCCTTGGCCGCCTTCTCAGTGAAGGTGAAGGCCGCCAGCTGGGCCGGATCCAGGCCCGACTCGAGCAGGGCGAAGTAATGCTCGACCAAGAGATAGGTCTTGCCGGCGCCGGCGTTGGCCACGACGATGGCGTCACGGTCCAGGGTGTGGACCGCGGCCTCGATGTCGATCGGCGCCGGCGCCTCAATTTCGCGGTTTGTTTCCATAGCGGCAAATCTCGAAATAATCGCAATACCCGCCCGAGCATTTTTCCGGATCCAGCGAATAATCGCCGCTCAAGGCCCGCTTCAGCAGCGAGCGGAGTCTCTCCTCGAGGCGGTGGCCGACCTTCTCGTACTCTTCGTTCTTCATGATCGACTTGGAGGCGGCGAAATTGTTGCGGTGGGTGAAGTCGCGATAAAGCTCCCGGCGGACCATGCCCTGGTTCTTGCTGCGCTCTTTCAAATCCCAATAAAGACCGCCCAGGGCCTCGGCCCCGGTGAAGAGATGTTGGCGGACGGCCCGCAGATAAACCCAAAGCTGGAGACTGAGCCCCTCGCGGAGCTCGGCCGCCAAATCGGTGGAGCGCGAGGACTTGTAATCGATCAGGAGAAAGTGGCGGCCGTCCTCGCTCTGATCGATTCGGTCGATCTGACCGGTCAAGGGCAGGCTTCGGCCGTCCTCCAGCTCGACCTCCAGCGGCGGAACTCCGCCCCGGCCGAAGCCCCATTCGAGGTGGCGCGGAATCAGCCGTTGCTTGGCCTGGGTCCAGCACTCTTGCTCCTCGCTCAAAAGGAAGCGGGCGACTTCGCGCATCCTTTCCAGCTGATCCCGGAGCAGGACCGGCGGAATCGGCGAGGGCTGTTCCATCGTCTCGGCGGCCAAGGCGGTATAGACCCGCTCCAAGCTCGCTTCGACTTGGGCCAAGCTCGGCCGGGCCCCCTTTTCGAAATGCCCGCGGATCAGGTCGGCGAAGGCGGCCTCCAAAAGCCGGTGCTGGAGGCTGCCGCGGCGCCGCGGATCGATTTCGAGATCTTCCTCGGGTTCCCGCGCCAGCTTGAGATGGCGGCGGGCGAAAAAGCTCCAAGGGCACTTGGCGAGGTTGTCGAGATAAGTCGGGCTCAAGGGCTTGGCCCGCATCTGCTCCAGCAACAGGGCCTCCAAGCCCAGGCCGCTCAAATTGCCGGAATCGGCGCCGAGCGGCGGGCCGCGGCGGGCCGCCTCGCGGCGCAGGTTCTCCTCCCAAAAAGCCGATCGACTCCAGGGCCGCAAAGGCAGCTCGCTCTCGCTCCGTTGGGCCTCGGAGGGAATCAAGTGGTCCAGCCAGGGCGAAGGCGAGGCCGGGCGGCCATCCAGCGAAAATTCAGAATAGCTGAAGAGCAAGGAATCCCGGGCCGAGCGCAGGACCTGGTCGAAGCCCAGTTTTTCCTCCCAGCTGACCAAGGCAAAGGGCTTCTCCTCATCAAAGAAAGCCGCTTCGGTGCCGGCGGGGACCGCTCCCTCGCGGAGGCCGGCCAGCCATAGGCGGGAAGGCGAAGCCATCCCGGGACGATCGAGCCGGCGCCAAGGCAGCTGCTTGGCCGCCGCTGAAGTCAGGCGAAGCCCGAGCCACTCTTCGCGGATTTCTTCCAGCCATTGACTCGGCTCCCGTCTCTCCGGGTCGAGGCTTTGGGCGGCCGATTGCTCCTTCAGCTTTTGCAAAAAAGCCTCGAGGAGCCGCAGGCCCTCGGCGTCGCCGGAACGGGAAAGCCGCGATTGAAAATCCCTAAAAAGCTCTTCCTTGCCGGCCAGGAATTCCTCCAAGGAGGCTTCAGCCTCGGCCAAATCCCTTCCCATGGCCTCGAGCAATTCGGCGCAGAAGGCCGCGTGACTGCCATGGGGGCTCGGCGGACCCAGGCCAAGGCCGAGGAGAAAGCGGGCTTCGAGTTGCGGCCCCAGCTCGCCGGAGCCGGCGACCAGGAGCTGAAAATCTTCGTCCGGCTTCTGCTCCAGCAGATGGCCGGCCTCGTGGACGACGGTGGGAAAGACCCGCAAGCTTCGCGCGGGCGCCGGCGAGGCCGGCCACTCCTCGAAACCTTCGGCCCATTCCTCGAGCCAATCCCGCCAATTCAACCATCGGCCCTCCTCGCCGGCGAGCGGATCACGGGGCGGCAAGTAAAGGTGGAGGAGCAGGTCGGGAAAATTTTGGAGGAGGGCTTGGATCCCGCGGAGAAATGCCGGATCGGGAATCCGGAACCCCAGCAAAAAGATCTCGCGTGGCTCGGCGAGCTCGCGCCAGCTTCGAGTCGCCAGGGCCGACCAAAGCCGCCCCGCGGCCTCGTCGGCGGTCCAAGCTCCGAAGCGTTCGGCCAGGATTCGCTGCCAGGTCTGGGCCAAGCGGGCGCCGGGGTTGAAGGCCGGGCCCGGGCCGTGCTGGCGGAGGATTTGCTGAAGCTCCCGGATCAGGCGGCGCTGGGAGTCGAGGTCGAGCTTCCAATCGAGGCCGGCCTGGATCAGCGCCGCGCCCAGCGCCCGCCTCTGCAAAGCCGGGCTCGGCGCGGGGCGGACCGAAGGCAGCTCGCGGAGCAGGTTTTGAATCAGCGCCGGCCAGGTCAAAAGGCTCTTGCCGATGAGGACCTCGCCCAATCGCGGATCGGCGAGCAGGCTCCGCTCGAGGTCGAGGCGCGATTCCAGGTCCGGGACGACGATCCGAAAGCTGTCCCGGAGCTTGAAGTCGACGTGCCGGCGCAAGACCGCCTCCACCGCTTCGTCGCGGCAGGGGACGAGGGAAGCGGAATAGACCAGGCGCAGCGGCATGCTACCCCTCCCCAGCGGAGGGCGGAGAGATTTCGCGGGAGCCTTGGCGCGAGACCAGGGCCACGGTGTCGGCGAGAAGGCCGAAGAAGAAAAGCATCATCGACGCCAGCCAAAGCAAGACCGTGGTGTCACCGATATCGTGGTGGAAGATATCGTAAACCAGACAGGGAATGGCCACCGCCGCCAAGAAGGCGCTGGCCGGAATGAAAATCCGCAGGGGGGCGAAGAGGGCGATCATCCGCACGATCAGCAGCATGGTGCGGAAGAAATCGCGGATCGAGACCCGGCTCTTGCCGGTGGTCCGGTCCTTCAAGCGGATCGGCAGGTAGTTGACCAGATAGCCGCTGCGGATGGCGGCGAGCGTGATCGTCGTGGTCAAGGAAAAGCCGTTGGGCAGCAAATGGAGGAATTGGGCGGCCAAGTCGCGGCGGAGGGCCCGCAGGCCGCAGTTGAGGTCGGGGATCTGATAGCCGACCAAATAGTTGGCGACCTTGTAGAGAAACCATTTCCCGGAACGGCGGCTGAGCGCGCCCGAGCCCTCGGGTCTTTGCCCGACCGCCATGTCGGCTTCGCCAAGGGCCTCGACCAGCTTGCCGATGTCCTCGGGATAGAATTGGTCATCGGCATCGAAAAAAACGACGGTCTCGTGCTTGGCGTGCCGGATTCCGGTTTTCAGCGCACCGCCGTAGCCGAGGTTGTGGCGATGGCGAATGACGTGGGCGCCGGCAGCGCTCGCGAGCTCGGCGGTGCGGTCGGTCGAGGCGTCGTCCACGACCAAGATCTCGTCGCCGGGCCGGGCTCGGCGGACCTGCTCGATGACCGAGGCGATGGCGGCTTCTTCGTTGTAGGCCGGAATGATGATGCTGGACGGCGAGGGCATTTTAAAATTCCTAGCATTTCCGAGGCCCAGGGCCAACGGGATTCTCGGCTTTCCTCCATCTCATTCTTGACTAAAGGGCGGGGGGACCTCTACAAGTCCGCGAATGATGGGCCGAAGGTCGACGATCCTCTTCCTTTCAAGCAGCTTGCTGGCGCTGGCCTTCGTGGCCCGAGCCGACGCGCCGGGCCCAAGCTCCGAAGCTCCCAGCTTGGCGGTGGAAAGCGCTCCCGAATCGCGGCCCACCGGGCCTTATGGCGAAATCCTTTTTTTCCCCGAGGACAGCCAGCGGCCGGTCGATGAACGCCATCGGGTCACCGCCGGTCAGAAAATCGACCTCTGCATCCGGCTCAGCGCCAACGCCTCGGCTTTTCTCGATCAACTGCAGGAAAATGCCATCGGCTTTCAGCTTCTGATGGAAGACTCGGCCGTCCCTCCGCATCGAATGACCATCGTCGTCGGGAACCGGCTTTTCCGGCTCAAGCCCGACGGTCAAGCCTGCTTCGGCGGTGATTGGAGTATCCCGGCGACCACCGCGCCCGGAGTTTATCAAGTTTCCGACTTGTTTTGGGCCACCAGCTCCCAGAGCTATTATTCGTTACGCCGCTACCTCTTCGAATTCTCCCGGGTCGAGGAGCTCGAGGTGCAAAATCCCAAGGTCGATCAAGAGCCGCCCAAGCTCCTGGGTTTTCGCACCTACAAGAAAGCGCCCCAGCCCATGGCCTACGACGCCGGAGTCTTGAAGATCAAATTGGAGCAGGCCTTCGAGATCGTCGATGGCGGGAGCGGCATCGACCGCTCCTCGTTGCGCGTGACCTATCGGCTGGGAGTCGGAAACAACCGGAGCAGCCTCGAGGACGCCCGCTGCCGCCGGGTCCAACAGACTCAGCGCTATCGTTGTGTCCTCACTTTGGCGGCTCCCGACTTCTTTTGGAACGCCAACCCAATCCGCCTGAGCTTGGACAGCCTTTCGGTCCGGGACAAGGCCGGCAATCGGCTGTGGTTGCAGGGCGAGGAGGCCTTCAAAGCCATCTCGCCGGAGTCCGAGCAGAGCTTCGAATTTCATCGCAAGAAGAAGTGGAAGGATCGGCACGACCGCGATTTGCAGCGCGAGCCTCCGCTGCCGGCCCGAGGCCTCGGCTCCGAGCCCGCTTTACCCGAAACTCTGCCTCAATCGGGTTGACGGAACCCCTAAAAATCACTAGAGCAATTCCCCGCCGCTTTTGGCGGCCCACGGCCAGGTAGCCAAGTGGTAAGGCAGAGGTCTGCAAAACCTCCATCGCGGGTTCGATTCCCACCCTGGCCTTAATGAAAATAAAAAATTCCCCTTTCTCTAACCGATGGGGGTTGAAGGGGGAGAATGGAATTCTCCCCCTGAGCTTTAGCGAGACTCGGCTTTGCCGAGGCTCGCGAATAGCCCGGGTGGCGGAACTGGTAGACGCACAGGACTTAAAATCCTGAGGTCCGAAAGGGCCGTGCCGGTTCGATTCCGGCCCCGGGCACACTCACCCCACATGGCGACGTTTAAGTATTACGCATCAATGGGGGTTGAAGGGGGAGCAGGCTCCACCTGGGCTTTAGCTCGGCACGGCTTAGCCGGGCTGAGCGAATTATCCGAAAGGGCCGTGCCGGTTCGATTCCGGCCCCGGGCATTTTCCCAGCCATCGATATTAAGATTTTCCCCCTTTGAAAAAGGGGGATTAAGGGGGATTTAAAGCGGTCGCAGGAAGAAAAAACTGGAAATCGAACCCCATTTATTTTGCAAAGGCTTTCAAAATCCCCCCAGCCCCCCTTTTTCAAAGGGGGGTCCTCGAAATCACTCTGGAATTTGGCAGCAACTTTTCCATTGGCGGGCCGAGGCCTAGAGCCAAGTATTCGCAATTAAATCTTTTTTAGGCTCGGGACCCATGCCTGCTTCGATCGCCACTAGGAGCGGGGGCCAAGAACGGGAATTGGCCTCTCCTCACTTCACCGCATCCTTCCGTCGAGACTTTCTCGCACCTCTTTTGCCGAACACCACTCCGGCCGGCCGCCGCGAGCTCCAAAGTTTGGAAAGGGAAGGGGATCCCGAGCTCTTTTTCGAGGCCCTGCTATCCTTCGCCGGCCGTCAGGAGCGGGCCGACCGACTCGAGCTGGCGAGTCAAATTTACAGCGCCGTCGCCCAAGCCGACCACCCTTCGCTACCGGTCATCCATCAAGCTCGCGAACGCCGGGATGCCCTCCTCG
Organism: bacterium; assembly: GCA_035281585.1. Taxonomy (NCBI): domain Bacteria; species bacterium. Next base: position 41,624 of record DATEDP010000139.1, on the reverse strand, counting down.
GCCGGGGAACGATCGGCAACCAGGTCGATTCCTTGGCTCGCCGCTTCGCCCGTGAGGCTTTTCATCCTTCGTCCTTGGTCGGGATGGTCGGCGCCCAAGCCGTTTTCGGCGTCGCCCGCGCCGCTTTTTTATCCCGCTTGATCGCCCGGCCCAGCGCCGGCCTCCTCACCCGGGGTTTCGGGGCCCGAGCCCTGGCGACCGGCGGCGCTTTTGCGCTGGAGGTTCCCAGCTTCTCGGCTTTCACCCGCTTGGCCAACGCCGGTTTGGCGGAGCCCCAAGATTGGAGCGCCTCGGCCTTGGGCCGGGAGCTGGCTTCCGGTTTCCTCACCCTGGGCTCCATGAAGGCGCTGGGCCGACTTCCGCTGCACGACGTCGGTTTAGTAGGCGGCATCCTCTTGGGCCATCGATTGGAAGAATGGGCCGGTTTGCGCGATCCGCTGAGCGGAGCCAACCTTGGGCTCAGCTCCTTGGCAATGCTCTTGCAATTCAAAGTCGCCGGACGGCTGATCGGCAGCGCCCTGGGGCCGAAGTGGGAGAGCTTCAATCGCGAGCTCCACTGGCGCAGCAAGTCCCCGGGAGGAGGGGGGAGCTCGGAATATTTGGATTCTCGCCTTGTCACCGCCGGCGCGCCCTCGGAAATGCTCCGAGCCTCATCGTCGAAGCCGGCCTTGCCCTCAACCGACAGGTTATTCATGAGCGGCGAGGGCAATGGCACCTCGAAGGAGCCCGCCGCGCAACTGATTCCGTTTTGGCGCAAGTTCATCGAAAGCGTGGATCAAAAAGGCACGACCGCCGAGCTCAGGAAATTCAAGGACCTGATCCTCCAAACTTTCACCGCTCCAAATGGAGCGGCGCTCGGACCGAAGACGAGCATGCGGCTCAATTCCAAAGATCCGGAGGATTGGCACACCGGCTTGCGGGTCTTGGCTAGTATGTTGGAAAGTTACTCGACCTTGCCCTCTCCGAAAATGGCGCCTCGAGAGGTGGCGCTCTTCCTCGAGCAATGGCAGGCCGATCCCCGTTTCCTCAATTTCCAGCCGACTCCGCCACGCGCGCCTCGGCCGCGGGAAAAACTGATCCTTCCGCCACCGTCGTCTTCTCCGCTTCCGGCGAAACCCATCCAGGCTCCCAAAGCTCCGCCTTTGCCGGGCTCTGGCGGGCGGCCGCCCAAGCCTCCGGTGGCAGCCGGCGCGGGACCGGCTCCAGCGCGTATTCCGGCCCCCCCGCCCAAGCCGGCGAGCCCGGCGCTTCCGGTGCCGGCCAAGCCATCGGGTCCAATCACGGCGCCCGCTTCCCAACCGGCTCCGCAAACGCCGCCGCCGGCTTCCATTCCGCCCTCGGGCTCCCCAAGCACGCCCATCCCGCGAGTTTCTCAGTTCCCGACCTTCTTTCCGGAAGCTTTCGGTCCGAAGCCCAGCGAGAGCGCGGTGGAGTGGGCCCTACGCGTGGACCATCAAAGTCGCAATGGCGGCAATCCATTGCGAATCTTCGAAGAATTGACTCAACGCTTGAACCATCCCGAAAAAAGGGGCCCAACCTTGGAAATGATCCGGATCTTGCGGGCGGTGACCTTGAACCAATCCGGCAATCGGATCGACGTGCGATACCGCAGCGTTCCCGGCTTCGAAGACATCCTGACCCTTGTCGGCTTGCCGGCGAGCTATCTGGGCGAAGCCTGGCCTTGGTCTTTCGCCGAGACCTTGATGACCGGGCTTAAATCGGCCGGCCCGCTCTCGAGGGTTTTGGAGTTCAATGCCGGCTCGGCGGGATTCTCGGTCACGCTGGCTAAATTGGGCTTGGCGCAAGAGGTCGTGGCTTTGGATCCCGACCCCAATGCCGCCATCGTCGGAAACTTGAACCTGGCTCTGAATGGGATCCGCCAAAAGGTCCGTTTTCTGGAAGGCCAAACACTCGAGCCGCTGCCGGAGAAGTACAAGGCCGAAATGGTATTCGCCAGTTTTCCGAAGGGGCCGATCCTGGACTCGGTGGGGCTCAGCTTCATGAGCGGCCTCTTGGCCGAAACTCGATTCAAGCTTGCTCCCCAGGGAAAGATCCTCTTGAACGTGGCGGGCTACCCGGGCATCCAAAGCCTGAGCGCCCTGATCGAGCGCCGCGGATACCAGGCGGTGGTCAAGCAAACCGAATGGGTGCCGCAAAATCCGGGGATCGACCTGAATCGACTCGCTCGGTGGGAGGAGAGCATGCATAGCCGCTTGGAGTTCTTCCGAAGGGGCGAGCTCGGCGTTCCGATCTCCGCCAAAACGGCCTCGAAAACATCCGACGTCGGCTACCTACGCTACCTGATCGAAGCCACTCCGATCTCGGCCGCCAAAGAAACATCTCCTCATGGCGGGTGAGTGATGCTATGCCCCGGGCATGCCCCAGCCCTGCGGCGACATCTTATTGGATGAGAAGGCGATCGCCGCGGCCGTCGAGCGGCTTGCCGTCCAAATTCAAAGCGACTATGCCGGCCAATCCTTGGTGGTGATCGGCATCCTCAAGGGAGCCGCCATCTTCATGGCCGATCTGATCCGCCGCCTGAAGCTCCCGCTGCGGGTCGACTTTCTTCGCGTCTCCAGCTACGGCGCCGACGGGCGCTCCGGCGACCTCCGGCTCGAATTCGACCTCACCCAATCGGTGGCCGATTGCCACGTCCTGGTCCTGGAAGACGTGGTCGATACCGGCCAGACCCTTCGTTTCGTCCGGCCCCACCTGATGGGAAAAGGAGCCCTTTCGGTCAAGTTTTGCAGCTTACTTAAGAAAAAGACCTCGCCCGCGGACTTGCAGGTGGACTATGTCGGCTTCGAGGTCGGTGGCGACTACGTCGTGGGCTACGGCATGGATTTGGATGGCTTCTACCGGAACCTGCCCTGGATCGAACGCTGCGATCCGACAAAACCCTAGACAACTCAGGGGCTTGCTCTTATATACCGCCTATGGCTCCAGAAAATATCCTTCGGATGTTCCAGGATGCGGCCGAGCGGCGAGGGGACGAGGGTTGCCTGCGCTATAAGCAAGCCGGCCTTTGGCAGACCGTGAGTTGGACCCAGGCCCTCAAATGGGTGAAGTCTTTTTCCGAATCGCTCAAAAAGCTGGGGGTCACGAGCGGCGACCGGGTGTCGATCATTGCCAACACCCGATATGAATGGACCCTGCTCGACGTGGCCATTCTCTCGCTAGGCGGGGTCACGGTGCCGATCTATCATTCTTCGGTTGCCGAGGAAGTCGAGCACATCCTTCGCGACAGCGGCACCAAGGTCATCTTCGTCGAAAACTCCACCCAGCTCGAAAAAGTCCTCAAGGCCAAGCGCGGCTTACCCCAGGCTCTCAAGATCGTCATGATCGACGGCAAGGTGATGGGCGAGGACATCCTGACTTTCGACGAATTCAAGGCCTTGGCCGAGGGCTCCGCCACCGATTTCGATTCCCGGATCCGCCAGATCGGCCTCGACCAGCTCGCGACCCTGGTTTACACCTCCGGCACCACCGGCCCGCCCAAGGGCGTGATGCTCCACCACAGCAATATCGTTTACGAAGTCGAGGCGGCCGAGCGGAGCATGCCGATCGACCCCAATGACACCAGCCTGATCTTCCTTCCGCTGGCTCATATCCTGGCTCGGGTCATCCAGTTTTATCAGCTCAAGGTCGGCTTCACCCATGCCTACGCCGAAAGCATCGACAAGCTGCTCGAGGATATCGGCCAGGTGAAGCCTCATTTCATGGTCAGCGTGCCCCGGATCTTCGAGAAGATCTACACCAAGGTCATGAACGACGTGGAGAACGGGCCTTCCATTAAGCGAAGCATCTTCCAGTGGGCCCTGGCCACCGGCAAAGCGCGGTCCCAGCTTCTGCTCCAAAACAAGCCGATCCCCGGCGGCCTCAAGATGAAGTACGCCATAGCCACCAAGCTGGTGTTTTCCAAGCTTCATGCCAAGCTGGGCGGCCGGCTGCGCTTCTTCGTCTCGGGCGGAGCCCCGCTCTCCAAGGAGATCGCCGAATTTTTCCATGCCGCCGGCATCCTGATCCTCGAAGGCTACGGCCTCACCGAGACCACCGCCGCGATCAACATCAATTTGCCGACGGCGATGGCTTTCGGCAGCGTCGGCAAAATCATGCCCTTCGTCGAGGAAAAGATCGCCGAGGACGGGGAAATCCTGGTTCGAGGCAAGATGGTGACCCAAGGCTACTGGAACAACCCCGAAGCCACCAAGGCCGCCATCGATTCCGAAGGCTGGTTCCACACCGGCGACATCGGCGAATTCGATGCCCAGGGCATGCTGCGGATCACCGACCGCAAGAAGGACATCATCGTCACCGCCGGCGGCAAGAACGTCGCCCCCCAAAACATCGAAAACCTTCTCAAGACCATCCCGCTGCTCAGCCAGGTGGTGGTCCACGGGGACCGGCGCAAATACCTGACGGCCCTGGTCACCCTCAATCCCGACGAGGCCAAGGCGAAGGCGGCGGAGCAGGGTATCTCGGTCTCCAATATTGCCCAGCTCTCCAAAGAGCCCAAGATCTTCGAGATGGTCAAAAAACTGATCGAGGAAAAGAACCACGACCTGCCCAAATACGAGAGCATCAAGCGCTTCGCCATTCTCGACAAGGACTTCACGATCGAGGGCGGCGAGCTCACGCCCACCCTCAAAATCAAGCGCAAAGTGATCAACGAACGCTACAAGGACCTATTCGACAGTCTTTATAGTGAATGAACCCCCCTTAAGGAGGATAAACGTGGCTGATCAAACCCCTACCCAAACCCCTAGCGCCCCCAGTGGTGGCGGTGGAACCGGACTGGCACCTAACGTCGCATCCTTGCTCTGTTACCTCTGCACTTGGGTGACCGGGCTGATCTTCTTGTTGATCGAAAAGGAAAACAAGGACGTTAAGTTCCACGCTTGGCAAGCCATCTTCCTCGGCATCGCCGTGTTCGTGGCCTACCTGGTGATCATGATCATCGGCTTCATTCCCTATCTTGGCATCGTCGCCATGATCCTGAACCTGGTGGTTTGGGTCGGCTTCCTGGTCGTCTGGATCATCGCCATGATCAAGGCCTACCAAGGCCAGAAATGGCTGATCCCGATCATCGGGCCGATGGCCGAGCAGCAAGCCAACAAGTAATCGGTTTTGAGCGTGAAGCGCGCCTTCAGAACGGGGTTTCGCTCACCAATCTTCGCGGCGGCGGCGATCATGACAGTGTTCGCCGCCGCCGTTTTTTTGCCGTCCGCCTGGGTTGAAGGACTACCGCTTTGCGCGTTCCGCTTCCTCAGCGGTTGGGATTGCCCCGGCTGCGGCCTGACCCGTTCCTTCATCGCCTTCTTTCATGGGCACTGGGGCGAAAGCATTCGGCTCAACGCCGCGGCGCCGGCCTTGGCGGTCTACTTCGCGGTTCGAGGGGGGGAGGCGATATATCGGGGCTTGCGGGGGCGGCGGCCAAGCTGGTACAGCCCCGAGGGAACGCGGTGGATCACCGCCTTATTCGGAGTTTTAATTTTCGGCCAATGGATCTATAAATCCGGCCTGCATTTGTATCACTTAATCTAATCCTTGAAGGAGAGAGCATGTCGACCCCCAAAGAGATCTTCGAACAGAAAATTCCAGAAAAGCTTAAGACTAATGCGGATAAGTTGGCGTCAAATAATGCGATTTATGAGTTCAATATCACTGGGGATGGCGGCGGTGTCTGGTCGATCGATCTCTCCGGCCCGGACAAGAAGGTGGTTTCCGGCTCCACCGGCAACGCCAAGTGCACCGTCACGGTGGCGGCCAGCGATTTCTCCGACATGATCGACGGGAAGCTCAATCCCCAAATGGCTTTCATGACCGGCAAGCTCAAGGTCGCCGGCGACATGGGGTTGGCACTGAAGCTCGGGGCCATACTCGGCTAGCCTCCTTTTGACATTTACTTCTGCGGAAAGGGAACCGGCTTCGGTTCCCTTTTCTTTTGTGGCGATTCCAGCCTGGGTGCCCTAGCCCGGGAGGGGAGCCTGGGGGACATCCTCCTCACTTTTTTCCCTGGCCCTCAAGCCGGGCCAGGGAAAGCTTGGTCCATCGATATCTATTGGATGCTTTAGTGTGATCGATGGCCCAAAAGCCGTTCGGAGAAGTCCCCCAGGCTCCCCTCCCTACCTCTGTGCTTTTCAGTAGATAAAAAATCAGCACACCAGGGTAGGAAAGCCCCTGGGATATCTCCTGGAGCGGGTTTTGAAGAGGGGATCACCCTAAAGCATCCAATAGACATCCCCTCTTCAACCTTTCTTTGGCCCGGCTTGAGGGCCAAAGAAAAAAGCGGAAGGAGATATCCCGGGGGCTTTCCGGGCAGAAAGGCAAATGTGGGCGCCGACGAGGGGGAAATGCTACCCGTTTCCCTCAGCCTGCTGCTCCTCGTCCTGACTGGCGAAGGCCGCCTTGAGGAGCTCGCGGTTGAGGGTGGCGATGGTGGCGATCTTGATGCCGGCCGGGCAGGCGGCTTCGCACTCGTAGGTGTTGGTGCAGGCGCCGAAACCCTCGGCGTCCATTTGCGCCACCATCTTTTGAACGCGGCGAGCCCGCTCGGGCTGGCCCTGGGGAAGCTTGGCGAAATGGGTGACCTTGGCGCCGACGAAGAGCATGGCCGAGGCGTTCTTGCAGGAGGCCACGCAGGCCCCGCAGCCGATGCAGGCCGCGGCATCCATCGCCTGGTCGGCCTTTTCCTTTCCGACCAAGATGCCATTGGCGTCCTGAGCGTTGCCCACGTTGACCGAGGCATAGCCGCCGGCGCTGATGACCCGGTCGAAGGCCGTGCGGTCGGTGACCAGGTCCTTGACGATGGGGAAGGCCTTGGCCCGCCAGGGCTCGACGACGATGGTGTCGCCATCCTTGAAGCGCCGCATGTGGAGTTGGCAAGTCGTGGTCTCGCGGTCGGGACCGTGGGCTTGGCCGTTGATCATCAGGCTGCACATCCCGCAGATGCCCTCGCGGCAATCGTGGTCGAAGGCCACCGGCTCCTCGTTCTTTTGGGTGAGCTCTTCGTTGAGCACGTCGAGCATCTCGAGGAAGGACATGTCGGTCGAGATATCCTTGACCGGATAGGTGACGAGCTTGCCTTTGGAATTCCGGTCCTTTTGTCGCCAGACCTTGAGCGTTAAATTCAATTTCTTGCCGCTCATTTGTAACTCCTTTGGGCTAGATGGACGGCTTCGAACTCGAGCGGCTCCTTGTGCAAGACCGGCTCCTTGCCCTCGCCCTGATATCCCCAGGCGGCGACGTAGCGGAATTTCTCGTCGTCGCGCTTGGCCTCGTTCTCCTCGGTCTGGCTTTCCTCGCGGAAGTGACCGCCGCAGGACTCGCAGCGGTTGAGGGCGTCTCGGCACATCAGCTCGCCCAGGTCGAAGAAGTCGGCGACCCGGCCGGCCTGCTCCAGGCTTTGGTTGAATTCGTTGCCGCTGCCGGGGATGCGGACGTTGGCGTAGAAGTCCTTGCGCAGGGCCTGGATCTTCGCGATCGCCTGATTCAATCCGGCCGCATTCCGCGACATGCCGCAGTAGTCCCACATGATTCGCCCCAGCTCTCGGTGGTAGCTGTCGACCGAGCGGGTGCCATTGGCTTTGAGGAAGCGGTCGATCTGGCTTTTCACGCCGTTCAAGGCTTCCTCGAAGGCCGGGTGCGAGGTCGTGACCTTCTCGAGCTTGCGGCTGGCCAGATGATTGCCCACGGTGTAGGGCGCGATGAAATAGCCGTCGGCCAAGCCCTGCATCAGGGCGCTGGCCCCGAGCCGGTTGGCGCCGTGGTCCGAGAAATTGGCCTCGCCCAGGACGAAGAGGCCGGGCAGGTTGCTTTCCAAATGATAGTCCACCCAGAGGCCGCCCATCGTGTAGTGGGGCGCCGGGTAGATCTTCATCGGCGTCTCGTAAGGGTTCTCGGCGGTGATCTTCTCGTACATGTGGAAGAGGTTGCCGTACTTCTGCCGGATGGTTTCCTTGCCGTCGCGCTTGATGGCGTCGGCGAAATCCAAATAGACCGCTTGACCGGTCTCGCCGACCCCCCGACCCTCGTCGCAAACCGATTTGGCGTTCCGCGAAGCCACGTCACGGGGCACCATGTTGCCGTAAGTCGGATACTTCCGCTCGAGGTAATAATCGCGCTCGGCTTCGGGGATGCCGGCCGGCGACCGCTTGTCGCCGGCTTGACGCGGGACCCAAACCCGGCCGTCGTTGCGCAAGCTCTCGCTCATCAAGGTCAGCTTGGACTGGTAATCGCCGTGGACCGGGATGCTGGTCGGGTGGATCTGGGTGAAGCAGGGGTTGGCGAAAAAGGCTCCGCGCTTGTGAGCCCGCCAGATCGCGGTGGCATTGCAGCCCTTGGCGTTGGTCGAGAGGTAGAAGACGTTGCTGTAGCCGCCGGTGCAGAGCAGGACGGCGTGGCCGTCGTGCTTTTCCAAGGCTCCGGTCACCAAGTTGCGGGTGATGATGCCGCGGGCGACGCCGTCGACGACCACCAAGTCGAGCATTTCCTGGCGAGGGTAGAGCTTGACCTTGCCGCGATCGGCCTGGCGCATCAAGCTGGCGTAGGCCCCGAGCAGGAGCTGCTGGCCGGTCTGACCGCGGGCGTAGAAGGTGCGGGAGACCAGGACGCCGCCGAAGGTGCGGTTGGCCAAGGTGCCGCCGTATTCCCGGGCGAAAGGCACGCCTTGGGCCACGCATTGGTCGATGATGTTGGCGCTGACCTCGGCCAAGCGATAGACGTTGGCCTCCCGGGCCCGGAAGTCGCCGCCCTTGATCGTGTCGTAGAAGAGGCGGCCGACGCTGTCGCCGTCGTTTTGGTAGTTCTTGGCCGCGTTGATGCCGCCCTGGGCCGCGATGCTGTGGGCCCGGCGGGGGCTATCTTGAAAACAGAAAGCCTTGACGTTGTAGCCGAGCTCGCCCAGCGAGGCCGCGGCCGCGCCGCCGGCCAAGCCGGTGCCGACGACGATGATGTCGTATTTGCGCTTGTTGGTCGGGCTGACCAGCTTCATCTCGTTTTTGCACTTGGTCCATTTCTGGTCGAGCGGGCCCGAAGGAACTTTGGAATCGAGAACCTGACTCATGGCAACACCCCGAACTTCTTCAAGTAGGCCCAGACCGGGAAGGAGGCGAAGCCCAAGCCGAGCAGAATGGCGAGGGCGACCCCGAACTTGCGGATGAAGGGCGTGTATTTGGGATGACGCAGGCCCAGCGATTGGAAGGCGCTCTGAAAGCCGTGCCACAAATGCCATCCGAGCAAAAGGCTGCCCAAAAAGTAAACCGAGGCGGTGATCGGATCCTGCAACAAGCGCAGGGCCTTGACGAAGGGCTCTTCGCCCTCCGGCCCCGGATTGTGGAGGTGGAAACGGAAGTCGGCCAAGTGAAGCAGGATGAAGCCCAGGACCAAGGCGCCGGTGACGTACATCGTCGCCGAAGGCGTGGCCTTGGTGTTGCCCTGCTTGGAGCGCCGCATTTCATAAGCTTCGGGGCGGGCCCGGCGATTGGCGATGGTCAGCTGAAATCCCAGGACGATGTGCGCGCCGAACAGGATCAGCAAGATGATTTCGGCCACCAGAACCAGGCTGGGATTGGCATGGAGGCTATGAGCGTAATGATTGTAGGCTCCGTCGCCGACGTAGAGCAGGAGATTGCCCGCCAGATGAATCAGCGTGAAGCCGATCAAGAAGAAACCGGTCAGGCCCATGACCCACTTTCGTCCCACGCTCGAGGTCAGGGCGCTACTTAGCCAGCTCAATTTGCACTCCTTTCCCAAAAAACACGCGCCTAGGCCACTAACCAGCTTTCGGGAAAAAAGAAATCAAATTTTAACGCTAGGTGTCAAGGGGGAGGCTGGTCATCCTTCGCTTTGCTCAGGATGACACGGCTCAAAATTAATCCTTCGCCTCTTCGAACTCGGCATCGACCACGTCATCCTTCTTGCCGGCTTCCTCGCCGCCGCTCGGAGCTTCCTGCGAGGCTTCGGAGGGCTGCTCGCCGCCGGGCGCGCCGGCGCTGGAGGCCGACTTGTACATGGCCTCCGCCATCTTGTGGGAAAGCTGGGTGAGCTTCTCCATGCCGCTCTTCATGTCGTCGACGTTGTTGGCCTCGATGGCCTTCTTCAAATCGGCGATCGCCGATTCGATGTCGCCGGCTAGCGAAGCCTCGACCTTTTCGCGGTTTTCCTTGAGGGTCTTCTCGGTCGAGTAGACCAGCGAGTCGGCGTGGTTCTTGACCTCGATCTCCTCGCGGCGCTTCTTGTCTTCGGCCGCGTGGCTCTCGGCTTCCTTGACCATCCGATCGATGTCCTTGTCGTTCAGGCCGCTGGAAGCGGTGATCGTGATGTGCTGCTTCTTGTTGGTCGCCTTATCCAAGGCCGAGACGTTGACGATGCCGTTGGCGTCGATATCGAAGGTGACCTCGACCTGGGGTACGCCGCGCGGCGCCGGCGGAATTCCGTCGAGGATGAAGCGGCCCAAGGTCCGGTTGTCCTTGGCCATCTCGCGCTCGCCTTGGAGGACGTGAATTTCCACGCTGGGCTGGCTGTCGGCCGCCGTCGAGAAGATTTGGGACTTGCGGGTCGGGATCGTGGTGTTGCGGTCGATGAGCTTGGTCATCACGCCGCCCAGGGTCTCGATGCCAAGGGAGAGAGGGGTGACGTCGAGGAGCAAGAGGTCCTTGACGTGCCCCGAGAGAACGCCGGCCTGAACCGCGGCGCCGAGCGCCACGACTTCATCGGGGTTCACTCCCTTGTGCGGTTCCTTACCGAAAAACTTCTTCACCTCTTCCTGGACTCGCGGGATCCGGGTCGATCCGCCGACCAGGACGATCTCATCGATTTCCGAAGGCTTCTTGCCGGCGTCGGCCAGAGCCTTCTTGACCGGTTCGAGGCTCCGGGTGAACAAATCCTCGCAGAGCGCCTCGAACTTGGCCCGGGTCAGCTTGATGTTCATGTGCTTGGGCCCGCTGGCGTCGGCGGTGAGGAAGGGCAGGTTGATCTCGGTCTCCATCACGCTGGAGAGCTCGATCTTGGCCTTCTCGGCCGCCTCTTTCAGGCGCTGCAGGACCATCCGGTCCTTGCTGACGTCGATGCCTTGGTCCTTCTTGAACTCGGCGATGAGGTAGTCGATCAATCGTTGGTCGATGTTGTCGCCGCCCAAGTGGGTGTCGCCGTTGGTCGAGATGACCTCGACGACATTCTCGCCGACTTCGAGGATCGAGATGTCGAAAGTGCCGCCGCCGAAGTCGTAGACCGCGATGATCTCGTTCTTCTTCTTGTCCAAGCCGTAGGCCAGGGCCGCGGCGGTGGGCTCGTTGACGATGCGCTTGACGTCGAGGCCGGCGATCTTGCCGGCGTCCTTGGTGGCCTGGCGCTGGGCGTCGTTGAAGTAGGCCGGGACGGTGATGACCGCCTCGGTGACCTTCTCGCCCAAATAATCCTCGGCCGCCTGCTTGAGCTTCATCAGGACCTTGGCCGAAATTTCGGGCGGGCTGTAGTTCTTGCTTTGGATCTCGACCGCGGCGTCGCCGTTGCCGGCCTTGACGACGTGGTAGGGGACCATCTTGATCTCCTCGGCCACTTCGTCGAACTTCCGGCCCATGAAACGCTTGATCGAGTAAATCGTATTTTCCGGGTTGGTGATCGCTTGGCGCTTGGCGACCTGTCCGACCAGCACTTCGCCGTCCTTGCTGAAAGCCACCACCGAAGGGGTGGTCCGGTTGCCTTCCTGGTTCGGAATAACCTTGGGCTCGTCGCCCTCCATGATCGCGACGACGCTATTGGTCGTGCCTAAGTCGATGCCGATAATCTTGCTTTTGTTAGCCATAAAGCTGGGTGTTCCTTTCATCGCGGGACTAATTTTTTCCCGAGTATAAACGAGGCCTTTCGGGAATGTCCCGTAAAAATTCCATGGGGAGATATAAGTCGGAAAGCCCTTAAGTCAAGGGTGACAATAGGGAAAACGCCATCCTGAGCAGGGGGCTGTCATCCTGAGCGGGGGCCCCAGTCGAACGCCGCGAGGTTCGAGTGAGACTGGGGGGAAGGATCTGCGAAGGCCAAGAAGCTTAAAGCCCCAACGTTCCTTCGTTCCCTCCGAATTCCTTAGCAGACCGAAGTAAATTAAGGCCCTTCGAAGCACCTTGGTGGGTCGCAGATCCTTCGCCTGCTGGCTCAGGATGACCGGCCTCCTCGGCCGGTCATTTCAACGGCGAGTTTTCGTCGTCGCCGAGCTTGGCCAGCTCATCCAAGAAATCGAGGCTTTCGTCGTCGGTGGCCTTGGGCTGCTCGCCCTGATGAAAGTAGAGCTTGTCGATGGCTCCGCGGCGCACCGACTCCTCGGGCTTGGCGACGAAGGCGTCGCGAATCACCGGCGAGGAGGGCGTTCGTTTCCCCTCCGACTCGGCCTTGGCCCCGGCCTGGACCGCGGCCGGTGGCCCCTCCTTCGATCGCTCGAAATGATACCAAAGCTCCAGCCGGCGGAGCGGCGAGGCCTTTTGCTTGAGCAAGCCCTCGAGCAGGGCCTTGAACGCCGCGTTGTAGACCAGCTCATTGCCTTTTTTAAAGCGGGTCAGGATCTGGGTCTGGACGATCTTCTTCCACTCCTCCAAGGTCATCGTCGTTTCGAAGCGGAAGACCTTTTGATAAAGCTCCGAGGTCCAGTCCAGCGGCCGCATCCCGTCATTCAAACGCTTGGGGTCGAAGGGCCGCTTGATCTCGGCGCCGAAGAAAAAGCTCTTCAATCCCTCCCAATCGGCCTTCTTGAAGACGAATTTGGGCCCCTTGGCGAATTTTTGGCAGGCCTGTTTCCATTGGTTGAGGCCGAAACGGCGGGCGTCGATGAAGCCGCCCTGGAAGAATTCTTCCAACAATTTAGCGTCGGCCATCCGCTCCTGGTCGTCGATGGCCTCCAAGCGGCCCCAGGTGTGCTCCAAAAGCTCGGTCACTTGCATGTCCTTAAAATAACGCGGGAATCGCCGTTGACAATCCCAAAATAATGATTATTTGCATCCAATGGCCGTCATCCTGAGCGCCAGCGAAGGACCTGCGACTGCCTTGGTGGGTATGAGATTCTTCGGACCCTTCGGGTCCTCAGAATGACTGGACAGTATGGATGGCCCTGTGAAGCGCTGTTACTATGAAATCCTCGAGCTTGACCGCCAAGCCGGCGACGGTGAGATTAAGACCGCCTACCGGAAAAAGGCTCTGGAATTCCATCCCGACCGCAATCCCAGCCACGAGGCCGAGGAACGTTTCAAAGAAGCCTCCGAGGCTTACGAAGTCTTGAGCGACCCCCAAAAACGCTCCCTTTACGACCGCTTCGGCCATGCCGGGCTTCAGCGCCAGGGCTTCCATGGCTTCGACGACGTCGGCGACGTCTTCTCCCATTTTTCCGATATTTTCGAAGACTTCTTCGGCTTTTCCCGAGGCGGCGGCCGGCGAGGAGGCCCCCAGCCCGGCCGAGACATTCGCTTCGACATCCGGCTGAAGTTTTCCGAAGCCTTCAGCGGGATCGAGCAAAAGATCGACGTGCCACGGCAAGAGGAATGCGAGCTTTGCGGTGGCCAAGGCTACCCCAAGGGCCAAGAGCCCCTGGTTTGCCGCCACTGCGGCGGCAAGGGCGAGCTCTACCAATCGCGGGGCTTTTTCACCATTTCCACCACTTGCAACGCCTGCCAAGGCCACGGCAAGGTGGTGAAGGAGCACTGTAAGGATTGCCGCGGGCAGGGCAGCGTCGCCAAGAGCAAGCGGCTCACCGTCAAGGTGCCGCCGGGCGTCGACAACGGCACCCAACTTTGCCTGCGCGGGGAAGGCGAAGCCGGCCGCCGGGGCGGCCCTCGCGGCGACCTCTACGTCGTTCTCACCGTCGAGGAGGATGAGCGCTTTCAGCGCCAGGGACCGGATCTCCATCATCAACGCAAAGTTTCGATGGTCGCCGCGGCCCTCGGAGAGGAAATCGAGGTCCCGGTTCCGGAAGGCGGCGAAAAGCTGCGCATCCCGCCGGGGGCCCAGACCGGCGACGTCCTCAAGTTGTCGGGGAAGGGCATGCCCTCCCTTCGCGACAAGCGGCGGGGCGATCTCCATGTCCACCTTTTCGTCGAAACTCCGCGGGATTTGAGCCCCGAGCAAGCGGAGCTGCTCCAGGCTTTCCGCAAGACCTTGGGCGATTCCCCGGGCCCCGAAAGTTCCTTTACCAAATCCCGAAAAAAATCTAAGAAATCACGCACCTGGTTTGGAACGTGAAACGTGAAACAAGCTGTCATCCTGAGCGAAGCGAAGGATCTGCGACCTGCCAAGGTGCTTTAAAAACCCAAAGCTTCTTCGCGACATCTTAAGGGAGTTCCGAGGAGGCGAAGAAGGTTTGGCAGACAATAGTCGCTTGGCCAGTCGCAGATCCTTCGCTTCGCTCAGGATGACAGGCATTTCGTCTTTTAGATAGAAAGGTGCCTTGCATGAGCCAAGAGATCCAGCAGAACCTGGAGCGAGTGAAGGGCTACCAACCCCTCCTGAGCTCGGTTCTCGAAGAAGTTTCCAAAGTCGTCGTCGGCCAAAAATACATGGTCGAGCGACTCCTGATGGGCGTCCTGCTCGAAGGCCATATCCTGGTCGAGGGCGTTCCCGGGCTGGCCAAGACCACCACCGTCCGGGCCCTGGCCCGGGTCCTCGACGTCAAGTTCCAACGGATTCAATTCACGCCCGACCTGCTGCCGGCCGACCTGATCGGCACCCAAATCTACAGCCCCAAGACCCAGGACTTCAGCGTCAAGCAGGGGCCGATCTTCGCCAACATCATCCTGGCCGACGAGATCAACCGGGCGCCGGCCAAGGTCCAAAGCGCCTTGCTCGAGGCGATGCAGGAGAAGCAGGTCACCATCGGCAACTCGACCTTCCACCTCGAGCCGCCCTTCGTCGTCCTCGCGACTCAAAACCCGATCGAGCAGGAGGGGACCTACCCCTTGCCCGAAGCCCAGGTCGACCGCTTCATGCTCAAGCTCAACGTCTCCTACCCGAGCAAGGAGGAGGAGGTCGCGATCATGGACCGGGCCCAGGCCGGCCATTGGGAAGAATTGCGGCCGCTGCTCAAGGCCGCTCAACTCGGCGAGATGCGCCGGCTGATCGAGCAGGTCTATCTCGACCCCAAGATCAAGGACTATATCGTGCGCATCGTGCTGGCGACTCGCAATCCGGCCGAGCTGAAATTAGGGCTCGAAAGCTACGTCCAATTCGGCGCCTCGCCCCGGGCCAGCATCTATTTGAGCGCGGTGGCCCGCTGCTACGCCTTCCTCCAAGGCCGAGCTTTCGTCACTCCCCAGGACGTCAAGACGATGGCGCCGGACGTGCTGCGCCATCGGATCCTCCTGACCTATATGGCCGAGGCCGAGGGGCTATCGAGCGACGAGGTGCTAAAGAAGATTCTCGATCAACTGGAGGTCCCGTGAGGATGTAGGGGCGCCCCTTGCGGGCGCCCAGTGCAAGAAGACCGCAACCGTCGCGGACATGGCACCCGCAAGGGGTGCCCCTACAAGTATGCTGCCACCGGAAATTCTAAAAAAGATAAAACGCATTCAGCTCAAGACCAATTACCTGGCCAACGAGATTTTCGCCGGCGAGTACGAGAGCGCCTTCCGCGGCCGGGGCATGGAGTTCGAGGAAGTGCGGGAGTACGAGCCGGGCGACGAGATCCGAAGCATCGACTGGAACGTCACCGCCCGAATCGGCCGGCCCTTCGTCAAGGTCTACCGCGAGGAGCGGGAGATGACCGTGATGATCCTGGTCGACATGTCGGAGTCGCTCGATTTCGGGACCCGGGAGCGCTCCAAGCGCGAGACCGCGGCCGAGGTCGCGGCGGTCCTGGCCTATGCCGCGATCAAGAGCAACGACAAGGTCGGCCTGATCCTCTTCACCGACCGGGTCGAGAAGTTCATTCCGGCCAAGAAGGGAAAGGGCCACGTCTACCGAGTCATCCAAGAGATCCTGACCTTCAAGCCGACCCACGCCAAGACTCAGATCCGGGTGCCGCTCGAATACCTGATCCGGGTGATGAACCGCCGCTCCATCGCCTTCCTCATCTCCGACTTCCTCGATCAAGACTACGAGCGGGCCTTGGCCATCGCCAAACGGCGCCATGATCTGGTCTGCATCCAGCTTTACGACCGGGTCGAGGCCGATTTCCCGGCGGCCGGCTGGTTGCGCTGGCGCGACCCCGAGAGCGGGGAGGAGCGTTGGGTGAACAGCTCGGGCCGGGCTTTTCAGAAAAAATACCGCCAGCTTGCCGAGCGGACCCTCCGCGAACCGCAAAAGCTCTTCCAGTCGTTGGGCGTCGACTCGGTCCAAGTCGAGCAGAGCCGCGATTACATCCATCCCTTGCTGCAATTTTTCCGGCTCCGGGAGAAGCGACAATAGATGGCCAAGCCCCTGCCCAAGCTCGAGGAGATGCAGGACATCCTGGACTTGAAGGATATCCAAGCCTGGGACCTCCGCTGGATCTGGGGCATCGCCATCTCGCTGGGGCTGATCCTGGCTTTCTTCCTGGCTCGGGCCTTATGGCGGCGCTACCGCCGGCCGGCGGCCGAGGAAGCCGGGCCGCCGCTCAGCCCCGAGCAAAGAGCGCTCAAGAGGCTCGAGGAGCTGGTCAACAGCCGGCTGGTCGAATCGGGCCAAATCCGCCGCTTTTATTTCGGTCTCTCCGATCTGTTTCGAGAATTCATCGAGGGCGAGCTCGAGATTCCGGCTTGCGAAGCCACCCTCGAGGAGCTGCGGCCGGCGCTGCGGGCCAGCCCTTGGCTCGACAACGATCAAGTCCGCGATGCCCATTGGCTGCTCGAGCTCGCCGACATGGCCAAGTTCGCCCAATTCGTCCCGCCACGTGAGGAGATCCTCAAGAGCGTGAAGCTGGCCCGCACTTGGATCCAATCGGTCGCCGGCCACCGGGCCAAGGTGCTGGCCGAGAAGGTCGCGCCGGCGCCCGAGGAGGCGAAGGCCTGATGCTGCGCTTCCTTTACCCCTGGGTGCTGCTCGGATTGGCCTTGCCCCTCGGCATTCTCTTGCTGGAACGGTTTCGCCGCTCCCAACCCTTGTTCCGGTTTCCACTGACCTCGCGGTCGACCGGCCTGCATCGGGCCGGCGATTCCTTTTGGATGCGATTCCACGCCTGGCTTTTGGCCTTGGCCCTGGCTTGCCTGGTGGTCGCCCTGGCCCGGCCGCAGCGGGGCCGGGCCGAGACCGAAGTGACCAGCGAGGGCATCGACATCATGCTTTCGATCGACGCGTCGGGCAGCATGGCCGCGATGGACTTCAAGCTCGACGGCGAAGCGGTGGACCGGCTCACCGTGGTCAAAAAGGTGGTGGGCGACTTTCTGCGCCAACAGAAGGGCGATCGCCTCGGCATGGTGATCTTTGGCGAGGAGGCCTACACCCAATGCCCGCTGACCCTGGATTACGACGTGCTGATCCAGCTCCTCGATCACGTCACCATCGGCATCGCCGGCGACGCCACCGCCATCGGCGACGGCTTGGCGCTGGCGGTCAAGCGGCTCCGCGACCAGCCCGGCAAGTCGAAGGTCGTGATCTTGCTCACCGATGGGCGGAACAATGCCGGCAGCATTTCACCCGAGAAGGCCGCCGAGATCGCCAAGACCTTCAACGTCAAGGTCTACACGATCGGCATCGGCACCAAGGGCAAGGTGCCTTTTCCCCAGCCCGGCATCTTCGGCAACCGCCTCATCTATGTGAACCTCGACATGGACGAGGACACGCTTCGCAATATCGCCGAGGTGACCGGCGGCAAATACTTCTTTGCCACCGACACCAAGAAGCTCGAGGCCATCTATAAGGAAATCGGCCAGCTCGAGAAGACCAAGGCCAAGGTCAAGCACTACGAAGTCTACGAGGAGTGGTATTATTATTTGGCGGGCCTGGGTCTGGGCTTGCTGCTGCTGGAAGCCCTCCTCAGCAGCACCTGGCTCCGGAGGTTGGCTTAATGCGCTTCAACCATCCCAACGCCGTTTTCTTCTTTATCCTGATCCCGATCTTGCTGGGTTTTTTCCTTTACCAGGCCGCCAAGCGCAAGGCGGCTTGGAAGGCCTTGGCCGATCCGGAGCTGAAACCCCGCCTCATGCCCAACCGGTCGCCTTGGCGGACCGGCCTGAAAAACGCGCTGAAGGTCGCGGCTGTCGGCTTCCTCATCCTGGCCTTGATGGAACCGCAGTGGGGAACACGGGAGGAGGAAGTCACGATCAAGGGCGCCGACTTGGTGATCCTCATCGACGTCTCCAACTCGATGCTGGCTCAAGACCTGAAGCCCTCGCGGCTGGAACGGGCCAAGCGCAAGCTTCACGATCTGATCGAGATGCTCTCCGGCGACCGGGTCGGCCTGGTCGCCTTCGCCGGTCGCAGCTTTTTGCTCTCGCCGCTGACCATCGACTACGGAACCTTGGAGATGTTCGTCGATGAGCTCTCGCCTTCGACCATCCCGGTTCAAGGCACCGATTTGTCGAGCGCGCTTTCGCTGGCGATCAAGGCAATGGGCGACAAGGAGTCGGCCAAGGCGGTCTTGATCTTCTCCGACGGCGAGGATCACAGCGAGCGCCTCGACAAGATGATCGACCTGCTCAAGGAGAAAAAGATCAAGGCCTTCGTCCTCGGCTTCGGCACGCCCGAGGGGGCGCCGGTGCCGGAGGAAGGCGGCGGCTTCAAGAAGGATGAGAAGGGCGAAACCGTGGTCAGCAAGCTGAAGGAAGAAGCCTTGAAGGACTTGGCCCTCGAGACCGGCGGGGCCTATGTCCGGGCGGTGACCGGCGATGCCGACTTGAATCAGCTTTACGTCAAAGGGGTGAGGGGGGCGATGGAGCTGAGCGAGCTCAAGGCGGCCCGAAAACAGGTCTGGGAAAGCCGATTTTATTGGCCCCTGGGAATCGCGGCGGCGTTACTCCTGCTGGAGCGGATGATCGCGGAGGGGCGGAGATTAACCCTCCCCCCTGGCGGGGGAGGGTGGTCGCCGAAGGCGACCGGGAGAGGGGGGGAGGCATAGGGAATGCTTGCTAATGCAGCACCCCCTCTCCCGCCCTTCGGGCGCCCTCTCCCACAAGGGGAGAGGGCAAGAAAACGATGAAACACCTCTTATCTACATTTTTGCTCCTTGGTTCTCTAGCTGCCTCGGCTTTTGCCTTCGCTGGTCCGAGCGAGATTTACCGGGAGTACCGCGGCCGCAAGGCCTACGAGTCCAAGGACTATTCCCAGGCTCGGAAAGATTTCGAAGCCAACCTCCAGCGAGAGGCCGACGCCCAGGATTATTTCAACCTCGGCAACACCCAATACCGCCAAAAGCAATTCGATAAGGCCAAGCAAAGCTTCAAAAAGGCCTTCGAGAAAGCCGAGGACCTCAACCTCAAAGAACAATCCTTATACAACCTCGGCAATACGGAATACCGCCTGGGCAAGCTGGAGGACTCGATCAAGGCTTACGAGCAGGCCCTCAAGCTCAAGACAGACGACGCCGAGGCCCAGCTCAATTTGGAATTCGTCAAGCGCCAGCTCCAACAACAACAACAACAACAACAACAGCAGCAGCAGCAGCAGCAGCAGCAGCAGCAGCAGCAAAGCCAACAAGACCAACAGCAGCAGGGTCAACAGCAAAATCAAAGCGGCCAAGAACAGCAACAACAGCAAAGCCAGAATCAACAACAGCAGCAACAATCCCAAGGCGGCCAGGGCCAGGAGCAAGAGCAAAAAAACCAGGGCTCCCAAGGACAAAATCAAGATCAGCAAAAAGACCAGCAGGAGCAGGGCAAGGAAAATCAAAACCAACAGGGCCAAGGTCAGGAGCAGCAAACCGGCGAAAAACCCCAAGGCTCGGAGGGTCAGCAGCCGCAAGATTCGTCTCAGCAGGGACAAGAGAAGCAGGAGCAGGCTCGACAGGGCCAACAAGGCGAGCAGCCCCAGTCCGGCCAGGAAAAGCCGCAAGAAGGCCAACAAGGCCGGCAAGGTCCCCAAGATCAACAGCAGGCCGGCGAAAAACCCGGCCAACAGGACCAAGCCGGCGCCGGCCAGGACTCCAACCAAAAAGAAGGCCAAAAGCCGGAAGAGGGGAAAGACCAGGCCAAGGGTTCCAGCGGCTCCGAGCAGGGTCCCGAAGGCGAGGGCCAGCCTGAAAAGAAGCCCAATATGGAAGGCCAGCTCGAGGCCGCCGGCGAGACCCCCCAGGGCAGCGGCAAGGAAAGGCAGGGCCAGGCCAAGGCTCAGGCCAGCCCCGGCGAGAAAGAAGCCGACCGATGGCTTGACATGATCGAGGACCACAGCAAAAAGATTCGGGAAGAGCAGATCAAAGGCGCCGTCGGCAGGTCCCGGCAGCCCTTGCAGGATTGGTGAGCATGCTTCAAAAAATCTTCCTTGCCGCGACGATCTTCCTGGCCACCTTGGGTGGCGCCGCCCGGGTCCAGGCGGCCGAGCCCACCATCGAGGCTTACGTCGATGAAAGCGAGGTCGACCTGGGCGATACCTTGACGCTCACCGTCGAGATCCGGGGCGGCAGCGCCATGACGACCCCCGACATTCCGCCGCTCGGCAACTTCGACGTCATCGGCCGTTCCTCAACCAACGCGGTCGAGATCGTCAACGGCGAGATGAGCGTCAGCAAGACCTTCCTTTATTTGCTCTCGCCGCGCCGGCCCGGCAAATTCCTCATCGGGCCGATCAAGGTCCACATCGAGGGACGAGAATACACCGCCGGCTCGGTCCGGGTCGAAGTCAACGACGACGATGGAACCGGACCGGCCCAAGCGCCGAGCGCGCCGCCGGCCTACCAAACTCAGCCGAGTCTTCCGTCTTTCCCCTCCATGCCTTTTCCCCAGATGCCCTCCCAGCGGATTCCCCAACAGCCGGGGCCGGTGCCTCCGGGTGCTCCGCCGGGCTATGAGGACAAGAAATACGAGACGACCTTCGTCACCGCCGAGGTCGACCGCAAGGAAGCCTATGTCGGCCAGCAGGTCCTCTATACCTTCCGACTTTACACCGCGGTCAGCATCTCCAACGCCCAACTCTCGCTGCCCGAGTTCAAGGATTTCTTCTCCGAGGAATTGATCAAGGAGCGGAAGTTCGAAACCCAGCTGGGCGGCCGTCGCTACGCGGTCAACGAATGGCGTTTCGCATTATTCCCGACCAAGGACGGAACCCTTCGCTTGGCCGAGACTCAAGTCCGAGGCATGGTGCCGGTCCCGATCCGGCGAAATCCCTTCGACGATCCTTTCTTTCAAACCTTCGCCACCCAGCAACGGGCCCAGACCTTCACCGCGCCGCCCATCGAAGTCCAGGTGAAGCCCCTGCCGGCGCCGCCGGCCGACTTCACCGGCTTGGTCGGAAGCTTCGCCATGTCGAGCTCGCTCAGCAAGGACTCGGTCGGCATGGGCGAAACGACCAATTTGAAGATCGAGATCTCGGGCAAGGGCAATCTCCGGGAAGCCAATTTGCCGGATCTCAAAGACCTCGATTATTTCAAGGTTTATCCCTCCAAACCGGAAGTGAAGCTTGACCGTAGCATTCAGGGCCTGTCGGGCCGCAAGGTCTTCGAATATGCCTTGGTCGCCGAACGGCCCGGAACCACCCAGGTCCCGGCCCAGGAATTCAGCTATTTCAATCCGGAGAAGGGGAGCTACGAAAAGCTCAGCACCGCTCCGCTCAGCGTCCACATCCTGGGCTCGCCCTCCAGCGAGGCTTTGGTGACCGCCGGCCTCGACGACGCCAAGGCCGCCGCCGGGACCGAGCCGGCCTTCGACCTGCGGCCGCTCAAGGCTCCGGCCGCCATCCTTTATACCCAGCGGCTCCGTTCCTACGAGAAGGCGGTCATCTGGACCATGCTGCTCGGCGCGCCGGCCTTCTTCTTCGGCCTGCTGGCCTTGCAGCGTTACCGGGCCAGCACGGAGGCCCATGCCGGCGACCGCAAGCGAAGCCGGGCTTTCCGCAAAGCCCGGGCCTCCCTGCAAAAGGGAGCCAAGGCCGGCGAAGCCGACTATTTCGCGGTCTCGCGGGTGATGAAGGAATACTTCAGCGATCGCTACGGGGTGAAGGGCGAAGCCCTGACGCCGGTGGAGATCGAGGACCTGCTGCGCAGCCGGCTGGTTCCGGTCGAGATCACCCGGCGCACCGTTTATTTCCTGGAGCAGCTCGACCTCTGGCGCTACGGCGGAATGGCCGGCTCCAAGCCCAGCGAGAAGCAATTGAAGGAGGAGGCGGTCGACCTGCTCCGAGAGATCGAGAAGGCCGCCTAGGATTCCCCCTCCTTTGTAAGGAGGGGGCAGGGGGAGGTAGAGAGCTGGTTTATGCAATTTTTTTTGCATCAAGCCAACTCTCTACCCCTCCCTAACCCTCCCCTTATAAAGGGGAGGGAAAGAGACCTATGAAAAAACTTTTTCTCATTGTTGCGACGCTCCTGCTTTCAACTCCGGCCATCGCCGTCACGCCCAAGGAGCTGGCCGACCAGGCTCAGGCCGCCTATCAGGCCGGCAAATACGCGGAGGCCATCCGTGGCTGGAACGAGCTCAGCCAGATCGGCTTCATCAACGGCGACCTCTATTACAACATCGCCAGCGCCTATTGGCGCCTGGGGCAGGCCGGCCAAGCCCGGCGCTACTTCCTGGCCGCCAGGGAATGGTCGCCGCGCGATCCGGCGCTTCGCGAAAATTTGGCCTTCATCGAAGCCAAGGTCGAGCCCAGCCGGGCCGCGGTCGAGGGGCCCCGCGCCTTGCTTCGGAAAATTCCCTTCTATCGATTGGGGCTCAATGGCTCGGAAAGCCTCTGGCTCTGCGCCGTGACCGGTCTCTTGTTCTTCGGCCTCCTGACCGCTTATCGGCTCCAGCGGAAACCGCTCTACCTGATCCTGGCCGCCACCGCCTTGCCCCTGCTTTTCTTCGGCTCCTTCCAGTACCTGATGCGGAGCGCCTGGCCCTTCGCCCGGGCGGAAGCGGTGGTCGTGGCCCCCAGCCTCTCCCTCCGGGAGCAGCCTTTGGCCGAAGCCCCGGTCCGGGAAGAGCTGCGGGAAGGCCGCTTGGTCCGGCTGAAGAAGGTCCAGGGCGATTTTGCACTTGTCAAAAGTCCGTCCGGCAAGGAAGGCTGGGCCGAGCGAGTGCAAATAGGGGAAATTCCATGACCGCCGTCGAGGCAAGGCATCATTTCTTTGAAAGCTGGGATGGGACCGAGCTTTATTACCGAGAATTTCAACCCGAAAAGAAGAAGGGCGTCCTGGTAGTCCTGCACGGCTTGGCCGAGCACTCCGGGCGCTACCGCTTTTTGTGGGAATATTTCCTGCGCTGCGGCTGGGCTATCTACCTGATGGATCAACGGGGCCATGGCCGCAGCCCCGGCTCCCGCTGTCACGCCGAGCACTTCCAGGATTTGGTCGAGGACCTCGACTCCTTTGTCCGAATGGTGGCGGCCAAGGAAAAGAAATTTCCGCTCTTCCTCGTCGCCCATTCCTTCGGCGGCCAAGTCGCGGTCAGCTATCTGTCCCGGCAACCCAAGGAGCCCAAGGGAGTCGTCCTCTCGGGACCCAACCTCAAGCTGGCGGTTCCGCTCTCGCCCTTGAAACGCTATTTGGGGACGGCGGCCGCGCGCTTCCTCCCCAAATTGGCCGTGGCCAACGAGATCGATCCGACTTGGGTTTCGCGCGATGCCGAGGTGGTGGCGGCCTATGCCGACGACCCCTTGGTCGGCAATAAGATCAGCCTGCGCCTCGGTGCCGAGATCCTCGACAACCTCGACCGGGTGATGGGGCTGGCTCCCAAGATCAAGCTGCCCAGCATCCTGATCCACGGCCAGGGCGATAAGATCACCTCGATCGAGGGCACCCGGGAGTTCTTCGACAAGATGCAAGTCAAGGACAAGACCCTGAAGGTCTATCCGGGCTATCACGAAAATTTCAACGAGACCAACCGCGAGGAGATCTTCGAGGAGATCGAGTCCTGGTTGAACGCGAGGCTCAAGTGAAATACGACCGTCAGCGCCTGAAGGACTTGATCCTGCTCTTCAGCTATCAAAAACGCGAGGTCCGCCTGGCCTCGGGCCGGATGAGCGATTTCTACTTCGACGGCAAGCAAACCACGCTCCATCCCGAAGGCGCCGCCTTGGTCGGGAAGGGGATGATGGACTTGATCCAAGAGCACTTCCCGGAAGCCGGCGCCGTCGGCGGACCGACGCTGGGCGCCGACCCCATCGCGACTTCGGTCAGCTTGGCCAGCTATTACCGGGGCTTTCCGATTCCGGCCTTCATCGTCCGCAAGGAGCCCAAAGGCCATGGCACCATGAGCTGGATCGAAGGCGCCGGTCACCTCCGGCCCGGAATGCGGGTGGTCTTGGTGGAAGACGTGATCACCACCGGCGGCTCCATCCTCAAGGCCTACCGGGCGGTTCGCGAGGCCGGGCTGGTCCCGCTCGGCGTGCTGGTCGTCGTCGACCGGGAAGAGGGCGGGCGCGAGGCCTTGGAGGCCGAGGGCTTGAAGGTCCTCAGCCTTTTCCGGAAGTCGGATTTGGTAGGGTAGGGCAGTCATCCTGAGGAGCGGGGGCCCCGGTCGAACGCCGCGAGGTTCGAGTGAGACTGGGGGGACGAAGGATCTGCGACTACCCAAGGTGGACCATCAGACTTGGGCAGTCGTAGATCCTTCGCTACGCTCAGGATGACATCCAGCGATAATCCAATTTGCCCTCAAAGCCGGTCGATGCTAAATCTATGGCAATGCGCCGTCTTCTTCTCGCCATTTTCTGCCTTTTGCCGCTGAGCGCCCAAGCGGTCCCCGACGCGCTCTTTCCCACGAAGGACGACTACGAGAAGACCCTCTATCGCTATACCAAGAACGGCAGCCATTACAGCCTGCAGGACCTCCACGCCCAGATCATCTGGTACGCGACTTACGCTTCCGACGAGTTCCGCCGGGCTTTCAAGGGCGAGTACGATGAGGTCTATCCCCACGGTCAGGAATACCGGGCCAAGGAAAAGGCCGGCGTTTGGATCGATCCCGGCTCCGATGCCTCCTTCTTCGTCGCCCTCTACGCGCGGCGGCGGGAAATGATGGATTTGGGCTCACCGAAGTCGCTGCAGGACGTCACCTTGGAAGTCGGCGGCCAATTCCTCAAGCCGACCCGGATCGAGAAGATTACCATCACCGAGTTCGAGATCCGCTTCTTCAACTACGTCAACCAGTGGTACACGGCCTACCTCGTGGTCTTCCCGACCCAGGCGCTGCGCAACCGCGACGTCCCTTTCAAGCTACACTTGAACGGCGCCGCCGGCTCCAGCACTCTCACTTATAAATAATGGTAGGGGCACCCCTTGCGGGTGCCCGGTCGGGGGCGCTTTCAATACCCTCGCCTAGGGCGACCGCAAGGGTCGCCCCTACGGTTCCAAAATCGTATCCCGGCGGTACATCTCGGACTGCGAGGGGTAATCGAGGTTGTAATGCAGACCCCGGCTTTCCTTGCGCCAGAGGGCCGATTGGATGATGAGGTCGGCGACGCAGGCGATGTTGCGCAGCTCGAGCAGGTCGGGGCTGACCACGGTGTTCCAGTAATATTCCTTGATCTCCTCCAAGAGCAGCTCGATCCGCTTTTTGGCCCGGTGCAGGCGCTTGTTGGTCCGGACGATGCCGACATAGTTCCACATGAAGGCCCGGATCTCGTCCCAGTTCTGCTTGATGACGACGGCCTCGTCGGAATCGGCCGCGTGGCCGCTGCTCCAGCCCGGAATCTCGACGTCGGGAAAGGGCGCCCCGCCGAGGCGCTCGGGAGCCTCACGGGCGGCGATATTGGCGTAGACCACGGCCTCGAGCAGCGAATTGCTTGCCAGGCGGTTGCCCCCATGGAGGCCGGTGAAGGTGACTTCGCCGCAGGCGAAGAGGTTGCGGAGCGAGGTTTCGGCCTTGTCGTCGACCACAACTCCGCCGCACATGTAATGGGCGGCCGGGACCACCGGAATCGGGTCCTTGGTGAAATCGATGCCGAAGCGGAGCAGCGACTCGCCGATGTTGGGAAAACGCTCCCGCAAATAGTCGGCCGGCAGGTGGCTCATGTCGAGCAGGACAAAGTCCTCGCCGCTCTTCTTCAGCTCATGGTCGATGGCCCGGGCCACGATGTCGCGGGGGGCGAGCTCGCGCCGGGGATCGTAGCGCTCCATGAAGGTTTCGCCGTTCCTCAGCTTAAGCACGCCGCCTTCGCCGCGCAGGGCTTCGGAGATGAGGAAGGACTTGGCCTGGGGATGATAGAGGCAAGTCGGGTGGAACTGGACGAACTCGAGGTTGGCGACCTTGGCCCCGGCCCGCCAAGCCATGGCCAGGCCGTCGCCGGTCGCGATGTCGGGATTGCTGGTATAAAGGTAGACCTTGCCGGCGCCACCGGTGGCCAGGATCGTCGCGCCGGCGGTGAAGGTCAGGACCTGGCGGTTCTGCACATCGAGGACATAGGCCCCCAGGCAACGGTTGGGCTCCTTTTCCTCGATTGCCAGCTTGCGGGTGGTGATCAAGTCGATGGCGAAGTGATGCTCGAAAATCTGGATGTTGGCATGGGACTTCACCGACTGGAGCAGGGCCCGCTCGATGACCTGGCCGGTGAAATCACCGGCGTGGAGGACCCGACGCTGACTGTGGCCGCCTTCGCGGCCGAGGTCAAAATCGCCCCCCTGGCTTCGGCTGAACTCGACGCCGAACTCGATCAGCTCCTGAACGACGTGGGGCCCGTCGGCGATGACCTTGGCGACCACCGCTTCATGGCAGAGACCGGCGCCGGCGTCGAGAGTGTCGCGGATATGAGAGTCGAGCTTGTCCTGGGGCGAAACGACCGAGGCGATGCCGCCCTGGGCATAGTTGGTGTTGGACTCGGCCGATTCCTTCTTGGTCAAGACCGCCACGCGGCCATGGCCGGCGAGCTGCAGGGCGCAGCTCAAGCCCGCGATCCCGCTGCCGAGGATGATGAAATCGTAATGCTGGCGCATTGTCGGCTTGCATGCTGCGATCCCGTCGGCCTTGTCAAGCGGGGAAACTTTTGGCGCTGGACTTCGGCGGCGGGGATAGGGATGGTCGCCGCGTAACCCATGAACCAGAATAAGTCGGCCAAGAAACGCGAGTATTTCAACCTGCCCAACTACCTGACCTTGGGCCGGATTTTGCTTATCCCGGTGGTGCTTTTCCTGATCGCCAAGATCTCACCGGCCAAGACCGACAAGGAAAACCTCTGCTGGGGCATCGCCGCCGCCCTGGTCTTCATCCTGGCCGGAGTCAGCGACCTGGTCGACGGCTATTACGCCCGCAAGTTTCAGATCAACGGCGTCTTCGGGAAGTACTTCGACCCGCTGGCCGACAAGCTGCTCATTCTGGCGGTGATGATCATGCTGATCCCGATCGGCCGGATTCCGGCCTGGATGACGATCGTCTTCCTGGCCCGCGAAATCTCGGTCACCGCGCTCC
Organism: bacterium; assembly: GCA_035281585.1. Taxonomy (NCBI): domain Bacteria; species bacterium. The sequence goes on along the minus strand of DATEDP010000139.1, from coordinate 14,211 downwards.
GGGGAATGGCCGCCTCCGAAGAGATCGTCATGCCGGCCGACTACTGGGGCAAAAAGAAGGCCGTGATGCAGACCTTGGCTCTTATTTTTCTCATGGTCTATTACCCCTTCCTCGGCTTCGATTTCGGAAAGATCGGTTGGATCCTGCTCATCGTCTCCCTGGTCATCGCGGTGGGCTCGGGCGTCAACTACTTGGTCCAATTCATCCGGGCCATCATGGCGAGATACCGTTGAAGCGCTTTTTTCTCCTGATTCTTCTGCTCGCGGCGCCGGCCGGCCTCCTGGCCAAGGAAGATTGGCAGTGGGTCCAGAAGATCTACGATGGAGACACGCTGCGCCTGAAGGGCGGCCAAAAGGTCCGTCTCCTGGGCATCGACACTCCCGAGCTCCACCCCAGCGAAAAGCTCTACCGCGACGCCCGGCGTAGCCGTCAGGACGCGGCCAAGATCCAGGAGCTCGGCGCCCGATCCTACGAGGTCACCCGGGAGCTGCTGAAGGGCCGGCTGGTCCGGCTGGAATTGGACGAAACCACCCGCGACAAATACGGCCGCACCCTGGCCTACGTCTACTTCAAGATGCCCGAGGACCGCTTCGCCGCGGCGATAGGGCAGCCCTATACCGGCAAGCTGCCGGCCGAGGAGAAGGAATACATGGCCAACCGGGAGCTGGTCCGCTATGGCTGGGCGGCGACCTTCAAGAATTTCGATTTCCGGGAAAAGAAGGAGTTCCTCAAGCTGGAAAAAAAGGCCCGCGACGCCGGTTGGGGCTTATGGGGCCAGGGTCCGGAATGAAGACCCACCTGCTCAAAAGCTCGCTTTGGCTTCCCGCCGCCCGCGACCGCGTCTTCAGCTTCTTCGCCGACCCCAAGAATCTCCAGCAAATCACTCCGCCTTGGCTCCATTTTACGATTCTCCGCTCCTCAACCCCGCAAATCGCCGCCGGAACCCTCCTGGACTATAAATTGCGCTTGCGCGGAGTGCCGATTCGCTGGCAGAGCGAGATCACGGTTTGGGATCCCCCCCTTCGTTTCGTCGATGAGCAGAGGAAGGGTCCCTACCGCCGATGGGTTCATCAACACCTCTTGACCGAAAAGGAAGGGGGAACTCAAGTCGAGGACTTGGTAGAGTACGCCGTGCTCGGCGGAAGCCTGGTCCATCGGCTGCTGGTTCGCCCCGATTTGGAGAGAGTTTTCGCTTATCGCAGCCAGGCCCTCCAGACTTTGTTTCGTCCCACATGAAAAACCAATCTCACAACGAAAAGATTCGCAACGTGGCCATCATCGCCCACGTCGACCACGGCAAAACGACCTTGGTCGACTTCATGCTCAAGCAGGGAGGGACTTTCCGCAGCAACAAGGAAACCGCCGACCGGATGATGGACAACATGGAACTGGAACGGGAGCGGGGGATCACCATCGCCTCGAAAAACTGCGCGGCCACCTACAAGGGAGTGAAGATCAACATCATCGACACCCCGGGCCACGCCGACTTCGGCGGCGAGGTCGAGCGGGGCCTCAAAATGGTCGACGGCGCCATCCTGCTGGTCGACGCTTCGGAAGGCCCGCTGCCCCAGACCCGTTTCGTCCTCAAGAAAGCCTTGGAGTCCCACCTCAAGATCATCGTCATCGTCAACAAGATCGACCGCAAGGATGCCCGGCCCCAGGAGGTCCTCAACGAAATCTACGACCTCTTCATCGACCTCGACGCCGACGAGAACCAGATCGAATTTCCGGTCCTCTACGCCATCGGCCGGGAAGGCGTCGCCCAGCAAAAGCTCGACGAGAAGGGCAAGGACCTCCAGCCGCTCTTCGATACGATCCTCAGCGAGGTCCCGGCCCCGGCCTACGAGGCCAGCGAGCCCTTCCAGATGCTGGTCACCAACTTGGGTTATTCCGATTACCTCGGGCGCTTGGCCATCGGCCGGGTCTTCCAGGGGAAGGCCCGGAAGAACGACGCCCTGGTCTGCATCGGCGCCGACGGCTCGCCCGAGGCGCTCAAGGTCTCGCACCTCCAGACCTATGAAGGCCTCAAGTTCAAGGACGTCGAGTCGGTGGAGCCCGGCGACATCGTCATCCTCTCGGGCATCGAGGAGGTCGCCATCGGCGACACCATCTGCACCGCCGAGGCTCCCAAGGCCCTCAAACGGCTGGTCGTCGACGAGCCGACGGTGGCCATGAAGTTCATGGTCAACAACTCGCCTTTTTCGGGCCGCGAAGGGAAGTACGTTCAATCCCGCCGCATCCTCGACCGCCTCCAGAAGGAGACGATGCACAACGTGGCCTTGCGGGTGGAAGACGGCGAGACGCCCGACAGCTTCCTGGTCAAGGGCCGGGGCGAGTTCCAGATGGCGATCCTGATCGAAACGATGCGCCGCGAGGGCTTCGAGCTGGCGGTGGGCCGGCCCCAGATCATCTTCAAGCAAGAGAATGACCAGCAACTCGAGCCGATCGAGCATCTCTTCGTCGACATCCCCGAGGACTTCATGGGCGTGATCACCGAGAAGCTCTCGCTGCGCCAGGGCCGCATGATCAACATGGTCAACCACGGCACCGGCCGGATCCGGCTGGAGTTCTCCATCCCTTCGCGGGGCCTGATCGGTTACCGCAGCGAATTTCTGACCGACACCAAGGGCGTGGGCCTGATGAACTCCTACTTGAGCGGCTACGAGCCGCTGCGCGGCGAGATCAAGAGCCGGGTCAGCGGATCGCTGGTCTGCGACCGGATGGGCGAGAGCGTCCCCTACGCCTTGTTCCACCTCGAGCCCCGGGGCGTCCTCTTCATTCCCTCGGGCGTGCCGGTCTATGAGGGCATGATCATCGGCGAGCACAACCGGGACAATGACCTCAACGTCAATCCCTGCAAGGAGAAGAAGCTGACCAATATGCGGGCCGCCGGAAAGGACGAGAACGTCGTCCTGACTCCGGTCCTGCCCATGACCCTGGAAAGGGCCATTGAATTCATCAAGGACGATGAGCTGGTCGAAGTGACCCCCAAGTCGATCCGGCTGCGCAAGACGGTCCTGCCGGCCAACCAGAGAAAATAATTACCCCCCTTTGAAAAAGGGGGGTTGGGGGATTTAAAGCGCCACTTGTGCCTAGAAGAGACCCTGGCTTTTGCCGCATTTCTTAAATCCCCCCTGGCCCCCCTTTTTCAAAGGGGGGAAGAGAGGCGAGAATGGATTTCGTATTTCAATTCCTCAGCAACCTGCACAGCCCCGAGGGCATTGAAGCCCTCATTCGCTCCGGCGGGCTTTTGCTCTTGGTCTTCATCGTCTTCGCCGAGACCGGGCTGCTGGCCGGTTTCTTCCTGCCCGGCGACTCCCTCCTGGTGACGGCCGGGGTGCTCTGCTCGCGCTCGCTGAGCGGCGGCGAGCCGATCCTGAACATCTGGACGGTCAACTTGGCCCTGATGGCGGCGGCGGTGATCGGCGACCAGGTCGGGTTTTGGCTGGGCCGCAAGACCGGGCCCAAGATCTTCAACAAACCGGACAACCGCTTTTTCAAGAAGAAATACGCCCTCGAGGCCCATGCCTTCTACGAGAAGCACGGCGGCAAGGCCATCATCCTGGCCCGCTTCGTCCCGATCCTGCGCACCTTCGTTCCCTTCATCGCCGGAGTGGCCGACATGTCCTACCGGCGCTTTGTCGCCTTCAACGTCTTCGGCGGCATCGGCTGGGTCTTTTCCATGACCTTGCTGGGATATTTCCTGGGCCGGAGTCCTTTGGGCGAAAAATTGCACCTTATTATCTTGGTGGTGATTTTCATCTCCATCCTGCCCATGGTCATCGGCATCCTGAAACGCTTCCTTTCGAAGGCACCGAAAACACATTCGGCGCTTTGAGAATCGGGCCCAGGCTCCTATAATCGCCTCGACAACCTGCATGACGAGAAAGGAGTCTTTATGGCCGTCGCCCGAAAAACCCAGGTCGTGGCATCTTCCGCCGAAAGCTTCCATGACGCCGTCAATATCGCGGTTTCCCGCGCTTCCAAAACCCTGCGCGGCATGACCGGCTTGGAAGTCGTCGAGCAAAAAGCCAAGATCGAGAACGACCGCATCACCGAATATCGGGTGGAGTGTCAGATCACTTTCATCCTCGACGAGTAAAACCGCCCTTCAGCCAATCGAGGGCCATCGGGAAGTGGTCTTGCGGCGCATCGGGATGAGTCAGCATGTCGATGTGGCCGTAGTCGTGCCTTTGTCCGTTCTCCCGGCTCAGCAAATGATATTTCAGCCCCCGAGGCTTGGTCTCGCGGATGAAGTCTTGGACGTCCTCGGGATGGCCGAGATAGGCGTCTTTGATCGCCGCGAAGTGAAAGGTCGGCGGCGGCGGCGCGGATCGTAGGGCTTCGCCGTAATCGAAGCCGTCTTGCGGATCGACCCAGGGCGATCCGGCCTTCACCCAGGCCCGGTTCTGCCTCAAGGAGGAGGCGGTTTCATTGTCGCTGCCCATTTTCCACTCGACCATCGGCAGATATCCGTAGATCCGGGCCAAGAGGGGAGCCGCCAAATTCCAGAATAGATCGATTTTGAGGAATTTCTCGCGATTGAAGACCGCGATCCGGCGCTTGGTGCCGAAACAGAGGACCGACTCCAAACCGGCCCGCCATTCGGGTGAGCGGGCGTAAAGGGCCATCAGCAAAACGCCACCCCAGCTGTGGGCGACCCAATGGCGCGGCGGCCGGCCGCGGCGCCGACGGATCTCGCTCAAAAAGGCCGGCAGGTCCTCAAGGATGGCCTCGGTCTGGCCGTAGCGCGAATGGCGGCCGATCGGCGGCCGGGAAAGCCCTCGACCCCGCAAATCGCCGACGTAGACGTCGAAGCCGGCCTGGGCCAAGTAGGGGCCCAAGCCCTTGCCCGACTCGGAATAGAAGATCCGGCCGTTCTCGATCGAGCCGTGAAGCAGGAAAATCGGCTCGCCCTCGGGATCGCGATAAATCCGCCGCAGATGCAGCTCATCGCTGTTGTTGATGGGAATGAAAAGAGATTCCTGTTTCATGCCTGGTCGCGGCTCCACCAAGCCAAAGCCAAGAACAAGAGGCCGCTGGCCAGGTAGCCGAAGACGAAGCCCGGGGCCTGGAGCCAGCCGAAGTCGTTCTGCACTCCGGTCTCGCTCAAGCGATAGGCATGGGTCAGCCCGAAGGCCGAAAGCAGGGCCGCGGCCAGCGACCAAAGCGCGGCCTTCAGGAATTCGCGCTCGATCAAGAAGACGACGATCGAGGCCAGCACCATCGAGGTGATCAGAAAGCCCTGGTTCAAGGCGATCACGCCATCGATGAAGAGGGCATTGCCGAATTTCGGCGCCACCGTAAAGAGGGTCGAGCCGGCCTTCTGCAAGCTGGTCTCGACGACCATCAAGGTCCAAGCCGCGAAGGCCGGGATCAAGCCGGCGGCCACCGCCAGGGCATGGGCTTTCGGCACTTCCTGGAAAGCCTGGGCGCTCATCACGATGCCGATCCAGAGCAGGATGCCCAGCGTCACTTCCAAGGGAACGAAACGCAGCACCAAGGAGACGCCGCCGAAGAGGCAAAGCAGGGTGATCACCCCGCCATTGAGGATCGAATAGCCGATGCGGGCGCCCATCGCCTTCCAGCCGGGATGGCCGATATAGATGGTGGTGGGGAAGGCGCTGCCCAAGGCCGCGGCCAGGACGCTGCAGAGGCCGTTGGCCAGCAATGCCGGCTTGGTCTCGTAGCGGTCGCCGGCGGCCTCGGCGCTTTCGAGGTTTTGCAGCGAACCGATCAGGTTGAACAAGGCCATTGGAAAAATGACCGCGAGATGGCGCCAAATCCAGGGGCTTTCCAAAAAATCCCAAAGCTCGACCAGCGCCGGGCGGGGCGGATGAAAGCCCAGCTCGAAGGGCGCCGCCGAGGGCGTGAAGAGCTCGAAACCGAGAGACCGGAGCAACCAAGCCAAGGCCGTGCCTAAGAGAACCGCGGCGAAGCCGCCGGGAATGCCGCCGGGCAGCTTGAGCCGGCCGGCATAAGCCGCCAGGATCAGCATCATCGGCAGGATCGCGATGGCCGGCGAGGCGAAGATCTGAAAGATAAAGCCCAAGGCGATGAAAGTGATGGCGACTCCGGCCAAGGAGGAGAGCAGGGCCGCCCGCGGGGTATGCCGCCGCAGCCAGTCGCCGGCGAAGGCGCCGACGGTTTCGAGGATGCCGCTGAGCAGGCAGGCGAAGAGGCCGACTTTCCAGACCAGGACCGGGTCCTTGGTCTCTTGGTAGACCGGCCCCATGATGAGGAAGATGAAGGCGACCAAGCTCGGCGTATTGATGCCGTAAGGCAGGGCCGTCACGTCGGAGCGGCCGCTGGCCTTGGCCAGCTTCCAAGCCTGCCAAGAATAAAACAGGTTGCCGAGCAGGATCGAGATCGCGGCCCCGGGCAGGATCCGCCCGACCACGAGCTCGTCGGGCAGGCCGCAGACCCCGCGACAGAGCACGTCGATCAGCATGAGCTGAAGCAGGTTGTCGACGAAGAGCCCGAAGAAGCCGTCGAGGTCGCCTCCGACGAAGAGCCTGGGTCTCACTTCATTCCCGGCCGACTGGCTCGCGAGCGGTTGTTGAATTCGATGACGGTGATGACCCGGTTGTTATCGGTGTCGGCGGCGTCGAAGTCGGATTTGCTGCCCTGCCATTCGAAAGGCGAGAGGATGCCGTCCTTGTTCCGGTCGAGGGCGTCGAAATTGTTGGTCGGAGGCGGGACCGAGGCGACCTTGTCGTAGTATTCGTTTCGGGTGAGCTGGCCGTCGCGGTTGGTGTCGAGTTGGTTGAAGGCATTGTCGCTCAGCTGGGATTCTTTCTTGCTCAAGACCCCGTTGCGATTCTTGTCCAGGGTCGAGAAGGCGTCGAGGGTCTCGTCCTTGCGGTCGCGGAACTCGACCCGGGTCAAGGTGCGGTCGCCGTTGTCGTCGAGCTGGTCGAAGTACCGGCGCTGGGAGGGCCATTCCCAAGTCGAGATGATGTTGTCGTTGTTGACGTCGAGCTCCTCGAAACGCATGTTGAGGGTCTCTTGAAAGCTGAGGTTTTCCTTCTTGCCCTTATAGGTGACCCGGAGCTCGTCGCCGGTCAGGACCCCGTCGTTGTTGTAGTCGCGAGCCTTGAAGGAGGTGCTGCTGCTGGTCCACTCCTTCATGGTGACCTTGCCGTCGCGGTTCTTGTCCATATAACTGTAGGTCATCATTTCGAGGGCCAGAGCCGAGGAAAGGCCTAGGGCCAGGCCGGCGGCGGTTAAGGCGACAGTGAGTCGAATCCGGATCATGAAAGCCTCCTTGGGGGGTGCCGAGAATATGCCGGAAAATAATGGATTTTGGCGAAAAGTCCATTATTCTTCGCGGATGCAAGCCGTCCTCGACGATTACAGCTTTCACTATCGAAGCCATGGCCAAGAAACCGGTCTGCCGCTGATCTTTCTGCATGGTTTTCCCTTCAGCTCCGAGATGTGGACTCCGCAGCTCGAGGCTCTGCCGCCGGAGTATCGGGCCTACGCTTACGACCTGCGAGGCTTGGGCGCCAACGAGCCCGGCGACGGCCAATACACCATCGAAGGTCACGTCGACGATCTGCTGGCCTTGATGGACCATTGGAAAATCCCAAAGGCGGTGCTGATCGGCCTATCGATGGGCGGCTACATCGCGCTCCGGGCCCTGGAGCGGAACGGCGATCGATTCCTGGCCGCGGTCCTGGCCGACACCCGGAGCGAAACCGACAGCGATCCGACCCGCCTGCGCCGGGCGGCCCAAGTCAAGCAAGTCAAAGCCATCGGGTCGCTGGCTTTCGCCGACGTCCTGCTGCCGGCGGGTTTCTCGCCCAAATCCTTGGAATCCAAGCCGCAAGCCGTGAGCTTGATCCGCAAGCTCATCGCCCGCACCTCGCCGCTGGGGATCGCCGGGACTCTGATCGCCTTGGCGGCGCGCAGCGACACGACTTCGGCCTTGGACAGGCTGAAGCTGCCGGTTTTAATCTTGGTCGGAGAAAAGGATGGGGTCACGCCGGTCTCGTCGGCCCAGTCGATGCACCGGCGTATTCCGGGGTCGCGGCTCGAAATCATCCCGGAGGCGGCTCACTTGAGCAATTTGGAGAATCCGGAGCTTTTCAATCGGCACTTGCTGGAATTTCTCCGCTCTGTTCCCAGGCCGTGAACTTTTCCAGATCGGAGCGGATCGAGGAGAGCACCAAGCCGACGACTAGGGCATCGTCGAGGAAACCGAAGACGTAGAGGAAGTCGGCGATCAGGTCGAGGGGGTTGAGGAAATAGAGCAGCGCCCCGACCGCCGCCAGCAGCGTTTTCCAGGGAACTTGGCGATAGCGGCCGCCGAGCCAAGCCCGGACCAGCCGGAGCAGGGTCTTGAGCTCGGACCAAAAAGCGCCGATTCGCGAACGATGGGCTTCGGCCTTGGCGTCGGCTTCGTCGACGACCTTGCGCAGGGTTTCGGGATCTTGGACCAAGCGTAACGCGCGGCGTTGCAGGTCCTTCACATTGGGCAGATTCATGGCCGACATGATGGAGCAAAGCACCTGGTTTGTCTATATCCTGCGCTGCAACGACGGCAGCCTTTACACCGGCATCACCAACTGCCTGGAGCGCCGGCTGGAGCGGCATAACCGCGGCTTGGCCTCGCGCTACACCCGGAGCCGTTTGCCGGTGAACCTGGTCTACAGCGAGCCTCAACCCGATCGCTCGCTGGCCTCGAAGCGCGAGGCTGAGATCAAGTCCTGGGACCGGGATGATAAAATGAAATTTATCAAGTTAAGCGCTGCCCCCATCGTAGGGGCGACCCTTGCGGTCGCCCTCGGCACCGCGCCTGGGGCGGGCGCAAGGCCCGCCCCTACACAACCTGCCCGGCGACGAAGCCCGAAGCCCAAGCCCATTGAAAATTGAAGCCGCCGAGCTCGCCGGTGACGTCGAGGACCTCGCCGATGAAATAGAGGCCGGGAACCCGATTCGACTCCATCGTCTTGGAAGAAAGCTCGGCGGTGTCGACGCCGCCGGCGGTGACCTCGGCCGTGTCGTAACCTTCGGTGCCGGAGGGCTTGAGCTCCCAGCGCTTCAAAAGCTCGCCGGCCCGGCTCAAGTCGCGATCGGGGCAATCTTGGAGAGGTCTTGACGGCGCGTGGCGGGCGCACCAGGTTTCGGCCAGCCGCTGGGGCAAGTGCCGAGCCAGCAGATTTTTCAGCTCGGCCTTTTCCCCGGCCTTCTTCAGCCGCAGCAGAAACCCGGCCTCCTCTTCCGGCAGCAGGTCGATCGCGATCGCTTCACCGCTTTTCCAATAGGAGGAAATTTGCAAAATCGCCGGCCCACTCAGGCCGCGGTGGGTGAAGAGCAGGCTTTCGCGAAAGCTCTTGGCCTTCGCCGACACCACGATCTCGGTTGAGACGCCGCTCAGCTCGGTCCAAACTCGATCCTCGCCGTCGACCAGGAAGGGCACCAGGGCCGGCCGGCAGGAATGGACCCCGTGGCCGAAGCGCTTGGCCAGCTCGTAGCCGAAAGGGGTGGCGCCGAGATTGGGGTAGGAGAGGCCGCCGGTGGCGACGACGAAGCTCTCGGCTTCGATCGGCCCGGCGGCGGTCTCGAGCCGGAAAAGCCCGTTCTTTTCGACCGAGAGCAGCTCCTGCCGCAAGCGGATCTCGACGCCGGCGGCCGAGCATTCCCGGGCCAACATGGCGACGATCTCCTTCGCCGAATGCTTGCAGAAGAGCTGGCCCAGCTTCTTCTCGTAATATTCGATGCGGTGGCGTTCGACCAGCTCGACGAAGTCGGCCGGCGAAAAGCGGGCGAGGGCCGACTTGCAAAAATGAGGATTGGCCGAGGAAAAATTCTCGGGCCGGCTTTGGACATTGGTGAAATTGCAACGGCCGCCGCCGGAGATGAGGATTTTCTTGCCCAGCCGCTCGGCTCGCTCCAGCACCAGGACTCGCCGGCCGCGCTTGCCGGCTTGGACGGCGCAAAAAAGGCCGGCGGCGCCGCCGCCCAGGATGACCACATCGTAGCGCGACATGGCGCCTTTCTAGACCAAATCACGAAGGATTGACAATTCTTAGCCGGCTGGCTATGAGGTCCCCCGCAATGCGGGAGTAACTCAGTGGTAGAGTGCAACCTTGCCAAGGTTGACGTCGCGGGTTCGAGCCCCGTCTCCCGCTCAGGAAAGGCAGCTGAAGAGGCTGCCTTTTTTATTTTCCCTCCCCCCTTGCGGGGGACCAAAAAGGCAAACCGGCGACTTAATGTCGCCGGGCAAACTTTTTGGTAATGTTAAGCCTTTCCAAGCTTGCTGTGGTTTCGCAAAGCGAAACCGGGAGAGGGGGCATGGCATAAGCAGCATTCACTTAATGCCACGCCCCCTCTCCCCGGCCCTCTCCCGCAAGGGGAGAGGGTGAAAGATCAACAAAACCCCACCCTTCACACCGCGTCAAAAAAATCGACATTTTTTTAGCCTGTCTCTTGCATTTTTCGACTAGAATTTCTCCGAGGAGTGAGGTCGATGAGGAGTCTTTCGCCCACAGCTGTAAAGATCCTTGAGGCCCGCTATTTGCGGAGGGATAGCCTCGCGCGGGTGGTGGAGAGCCCCAAGGACCTGTTCCGTCGAGTCGCCCATGCGGTAGCCCAGGCCGAGGCGGCCTTCAGCTCGCTCGACGAGGTCGATTATTACGAAAACGAATATTACCGGATGATGAGCCACCTCGAGTTCCTGCCGAACTCGCCGACCCTGATGAACGCCGGCCGGGAGCAGGGCCAGCTTTCGGCCTGTTTCGTCCTTCCGGTGCCCGACAGCATCGAGGGGATCACCAAGGCGGTCCAGCAAATGTCCTTGCTCCACCGCGGCGGAGCCGGCACCGGCTTCAGCTTCTCCGCGATCCGGCCCAAAAACGACCCGGTCAGCTCGACCGGCGGCCAAGCCAGCGGCCCGGTCTCCTTCATCAAGCTCTTCGACAACGCCACCGAGGTGGCCAAGGGCGCGCCGCCCCGCCGCGGCGCCAACATGGCTGTTTTGCGGGTCGACCATCCCGACGTCCTTGATTTCATCCGGGCCAAGGACCAGGGGGGCTTGAGCCATTTCAACCTTTCGGTCGGCGTGACCAGCCACTTCATGCGCTGCCTGAAGAAAGGAACGACCTATCCGCTGGTCAATCCGCGCAACGGCAAGATCGTCCGCTTCACGCCGGCCCGGGAGGTCTTCGAGGCCATCTGCAAGTCGGCCTGGGCGGTCGGCGACCCGGGCCTGCTGTTCCTGGACGAGATCAACCGGCACAACCCGACGCCCCAGCTCGGCCAGATCGAAGCCACCAACCCTTGCGGCGAGCAACCGCTTTTGCCTTACGAAAGTTGCAACCTCGGCTCGATCAACCTCTCGGCCCTGGTCCATCAAGGCGAGTTCGACGAGGAGCGATTCGAGATTCTCATCGACCTGGCGGTCCGATTTCTCGACAACGTCATCGACGTCAACCATTACCCGCTGCCGGAGATCCAAAAGCTGACCATGGCCAACCGCAAGATCGGCCTCGGCGTGATGGGCTTCGCCGAAATGTTGATGAAGATGGACATCCCCTACGACTCGGCCAAGGCCCGAACCCTGGCGACCACGATGATGAAGCTCTTCCTGAAGCGTTGTCGCCAGGCCTCGGTTTCCTTGGCCAAGCAGCGGGGAGCCTTCCCCAGCTTCAAGGGCTCGGCCTTGGACAAGGCCCGGATGGCGCCGCAACGCAACGCCACCCTGACGACCATCGCGCCTAGCGGCACCCTGAGCCTGCTCGCCGGCACCACCGGCGGGATCGAGCCGGCCTTCGCGCTCAGCTATTACCGCAGCGCCTTGGGCGGCGAGGAGCTGATGGAGGTGCTGCCGGTCTTCCAGGCCAAGATGAGGGCCGAGGGCTTGGCCACGCCCGAGCTCTTCGCCGAGATCGCCGAAACCGGCAGCGTCCAGGGGCTCGGCCAGGTTCCGAAAAAAATTCAGGAAGTCTTCAAGACCTCGATGGATTTGAAGCCGATCGACCACATCAAGATGCAGGCGGTCTTCCAGAAGTACACCGACAACGCGGTCAGCAAAACGGTCAACCTGCCCGAGGATGCCACCTGGGAGGATGTCTATCAAATCTACATGGCGGCCTATGAGCAGAAGTGCAAGGGCATCACGGTCTACCGCTACGGCAGCCAGAGCGATCAAGTCCTCAAGGTCGGAAAGGCGCCGCCCAAGAAAAAGAAGGCCCGGGCGGTCATCGACGAAACCGAGGACTGCGGAATCTGCATTTCATATCAGTAGGGGCGACCCTTGCGGTCGCCCGGTACATGGACATTGATGGGTAGACAGGGTGGGCGCAAGGCCCACCCCTACGGGGCCAAGCTGCGCTCGACCGCGCCTTGGAGGATCTGGCGATTGATCCAGTTGGGCAGCGAGCGCCCATTGATGTAGACCGCCGGGGTTCCGCTGACCCCGATTTGGTTGCCCAGAGCGACGTCGGCGGCCACCGCCTGCTTGGTGGAGTCGGCGCCGAGGCAGGCCTCGAAGGCTTTCATGTCGAGCTTGACCTTGCGGCCGATGGCCAGCAGCGACTCATCGGAAAACTTGGGCTGCCGATCGAAGGCGGCGTCGTGGTACTCCCAAAATTTCCCCTGCACGCCGGCGCAATGGGCGGCGTAAGCGGCATTGCAAGCTTGCTGGTGAAGGTCGCGCTGCATGGAAGGATTGCAGGCCTTGTCCAAGGGGTAGTTCATGAACACCAGCTTCACCTTGTCGCGGTAATCGCCGAGCAAAGGCTTCAGGTTGAAGGCCGCCACCTTGCAATAAGGGCATTCCATGTCGCTGAACTCGGCGATGACGACCTTGGCGTCGGCATTGCCCCAGAAGGGCTTGCCGCTGACGTCGATCGCGACCGGCTTCTGGGCCATGAACTGATTGAGATATTCCTGAACTTCGCCTTTGGAAAGCTCCTTGGCCATCTGCTTGTGGTTGGTGTGCAGGATGACGCCACCGATCGCGAAGACGATGCCGAAATAGAGCAGGGCCTTGCCCCAAGGGATTTTGCGAAAAATTTCCACCGGTCCTCCTCGGCCCATCAGGGCCCACAGCGCTAAAGCCAAGATCAGGTTCACGACGTAGAGCGTGAAGCAAAAGATGCACAGAGCTTGCAGCTCGAAAAAACTAACGTAGGCCAGGAAAAGGCTTAAAAAAATCGTGGCCAGGGCCAGCAGGGTCGGAAGGGCGAGGATCTCGGAGAAGTTTTCGGGGGCCATCCGCGAATAGAGCAGGGCGCCGAAGACGTAAATATAGAAGAGCAGCCCGAGGCCGGCCAAGGGCAGGGTGCCGAGGCTGGCGTATTTGCTGGCGAGGACTGAATCGCAATTCAGGTAAGGGCTGAGGTTGCACAGCGACTTTCCGGTCATCGAGGCCGAAAGGTGGAGGAAGTGCTGATAGGTCAGGTAAGCGGCGGCGCCGATTCCCACCAGGGTGGCGAGGAGCGCCAGTAGCCAAAATCCCTTGCGAATCTGCTGAGGCATGGGGTGGGTCCTATCCGCTTTGCTTGGTCCAGACAACCAAATTTAGCTGATTTTACTTCGCAATTCTCGAGTTGCTGCTGGCGCCATGTCTGGTGTTTCAGCCCGGTCGGGGAGCCCGGGGACATCCTCCTCACTTTTTTCCCCGGCCCTCAAGCCGGGCCGGGGAAAGCTTGGTCCATCGATATCTATTGGATGCTTTAAGGTGATCGACGGCCCAAAAGCCGTTCGGAGGAGTCCCCGGACTCCCCGACCTACCTTGGGCAGAGACGCGAAATGGTTTTGGGCCGAAGCTTCTTCTTTGACGGTAGGTCGGGGGTTGGGGGAGGTGTCCCCTCTCAAACTATCTCTGCAAGAGGGAGGGCGTACGAAGGCCGAGAAATCCGTCGGAGCAAAAAACTTAGGGGCTGACGAAGGAAGACCCTAAGTTTTATTGCGAAGCGGATTTCTCGGACTGAGTAGCCCGACCGGGCAGAATTTTGAGAGGGGACACCTCCCCCAACCCCCGGCCGGGTAAAAGCACCTAAGCCGGCAGCCCCACAAACTCTCCCTGTTGACAATTATGACGCAATAAGGCAAAGGCTGGTTTTTCCGAACGATTCTAGGCGGGTGTGTTCAAGAAACGGGTTAAGGTATGAGCCGCTCAGCACAGCAGCATTGGTTGGATTTTCTCGACGAAGTCACGGCTTCCGAGCCCAAGCACTATCTCTGGCTTCGCTCGCTGTCCTA